>DASSHR010000145.1:0-6726 GCA_035692745.1 Candidatus Limnocylindrales bacterium
TCACCCGGGTCCGGTTCGGCCCGAGGGACTCGAACGAGACGCTGCCGTCATTGCGGGCGCCGTCGATCGAGCGCCAGGCGACGAGCTCGTCCGGCTGCTGCTCGGTGATGCGAGCCCGCCATTGCTTGGTACGGCCGGCGATCGTTGCCGTCCAGTCGAGCGTCGTCTCGTCCACCTGGACGACCTTGTCGACGCCGTCCATGAACTCCGGGAACGATTCGAACTGCGTCCACTGGTCGTAGGCGATCTTGACGGGGACGTCGACGTCGATCGATTCGCTGATCCTGGACATGCGGTGCCTCCTGCAGCAACGAAGACGCCCACCGGGCTGGAGCCCGGTGGGCGTCGGGTGTGTCGGTCGGACCGGTGTCGATCGCCAATTGGCGACCGTCCGGCCCGTTCATGGGGGCTGGCGGTTAGACCATCCCTCGACCGGTTCGCGTGCGGCCCGTGAGGGCGTTCCACGCGACGACCACGATCACGGCGCCGATGACGGCAGTCACGATCGAGCTGAGGTCGAGCGGGCCGTCGATCGGGTCCGTATGGAACAGGATGCCGGCCAGGAACCCACCGAGAAGGGCGCCCACGATGCCGAGCACGATGTGCCCGATGACGCCCATGCCCTCGTCACCACGGACGAGGAAGCCGGCGAGATAACCGGCGATCGCGCCGAGCACGATCCACGCAATGATGCTCATAGATGAGCCTCCATCCCTGCGGTTGTAAACCGTCCTTGTAGGACTGGCGCCACTGTCGCGGCACGGCGTGCGCAGGCGGACAACATGGGCCCAGCCGTCCGTTGCAATCGTCTCGACGGTTGTGCTCGGGGCGGCCGATTCGGTGCCCTAGACGCGGATGACGAGCTCCAGCGGGCCGTCGCGGCGGAGGACCTCCGCGGAGGTCGTGTTGCCCCGCCAGCGGTGGAACAGGAGGTCCACCTCGCGCGTGCCCACGCGCAGCTCGTGGACCGTGACCTTGCCGAGCCACGCAGGCAGGTGCGGCCGGTCCAGCTCCAGTCGATCGTGGGCCGCGTCGGCGCGCATGCCGAGCATCGTCTGCAGCAGCGACAGCGGCGTCGCCGCAGACCAGGCCTGGGGCGAGCACGCCACGGGATAGGGAACCGGCAGGTCCGACAGCCCGCGCTCGAAGCCGCAGAACAGCTCCGGGAGGCGGAAGTCCGGCGAGCGCTGGGCGGCTTCGAAGATCCGCGATGCCACGCGGTCGGCGGCGTCGTGTCGGCCCATCCGCTTCATGCCCGCGGCGATCAGCGCGTTGTCGTGCGGCCACACGGAGCCCGTGTGGTAGCCGACGGGGTTGAACCCGGGCTGCCCCGAGGCGTACGTCCGGATGCCCCAGCCACAGTCCATCGACGGGTCGAGCAGCTTCTCGACGACCGCATCGACCCGCTCCGGCGGGATGATCCCGCTCCACAGCGCCTGCCCGGGGTTCGAGGTGATGGTCAGCACCGGCTTCTTGTCCCGATCGAGCGCGATCGCGTAGAACCCGACCTCGTCCGACCAGAACGCCTCGTTGAAGCGCTTGAACAGCGCGTCTGCGTCCTGCGTGAGCTTGTCCGACAGCTCGTGCTCGCCGAGCACCGCGGCGAGGGACGCCAGGCGGCGCTTGGCGTCGTACACGTAGCCCTGGACCTCGCACAGCGCGATCGGCGCCACGGCGAGCTTCCCGTTGACATGCCGGATGGCGTCGCCGGAATCCTTCCAGCCCTGGTTCAGCAGGCCCGCCGGCCCGCCGCGCTCGTACTCGACGAAGCCGTCGCCATCGCGATCGCCGTACTCGTCGATCCATTGCAGTGCGGCGAGGGCATTCGGCCAGAGCTGCCGGACGAAGTCGAGGTCGCCCGTCCAGCGGTAGGTCTCGTCGAGGAGGACGAGCCACAGCGGCGTCGAATCGATCGACCCGTAGTACGGCCGATGGGGCAGTTCGCCGGTCCGCGCCAGCTCGCCGACCCTGAGCTCGTGGAGGATCTTGCCGGGCTCCATGTCGCGCTCTGGATCGACCTCGGTCGCCTGCCAGTCCGCGAGCACCTGCAGCGTCTCGCGGGCGACGTCCGGCATGAACGGCAGGATCTGGAGCGAGGTGATGATGCTGTCGCGCCCGAAGAGCGTGGTGAACCACGGGATCCCCGCCGCGACGTAGTGCTCGCCGTGCATCGGCCCGTCGTTGCGCAGGAGCCGCAGGTCGGCGATCGATCGATTGACCGCGAGGTCGAGCAGCTCGCCGTCGGAGCTGATCCGCGCGCACCGCTCGTTCCAGCTCCCGTACTCCGCTTCCGCTACCGCGGGATCTGCGATGCCGTCGTTCGATGCGCCGGCGGTGACCGATCGGGCGAGCTTCGCCGGCGTCTCCTCGTTGGGGTGCGCCCCCGTGGGGCCGGGCACGAGCGCCGTCGCGACCTGCCAGTTGACCGACGCCCTGCCGCCCGAGTCGACGTCGATGGTCCAGCTCACGCGGACGGAGCCTTCGCCGCCTCCGCCGTCGCCCTCCTTGCGCTCGCTCGCCACCACCTCGGCGGGGGAGAAGCTGACCGTCGTCCGGCGGACGAGGCCATCGAGGCCTTCGTAGCTGAAGACGATCTGCTCGTTCGTGGCCTCCGTGGGCTCGTACGTGCCGCGCTTCGCCCGGATCCGGCCGCGGACCTCGAAGATGTCGGCGGCGTCCGCATCGAGCTCGAGGTCGAGCCGGACCTGCTGGCGCGACGCCGAGTAGTTGGTGACCTCGATCCGCTCCGCGAGCCCGCCCGCGATCCAGCGGCGGCGCATCACCGAGATGGCGCGTCGAGCGGTCGCCTCTTCCACGGCCTGCTTGATGCCCGGGTCGCGGCGCAGCTCCGGGTTCGTCAGCTGGATCGTGGCAACGTGGCTGGCTGCGGATTGCGCGCGGAGCAGCGTCGGTCGAACACCGTTGATCCGGAGGATCGCGCACGAGAGCACGCGGGTATCGAGGTCGTAGAGGCCGAGCCCGCGCGAATCCGGGTGGATGTCGCCGAACGCATCGGACAGCAGGTACAGGTTGCCGTGCTTCAGGACGCCGACGCCACCGAGGTCGGTCGCGGGGACGATGGTCGGCTTGGGCGGGGGCAGCTCACGCTCCGCGCCCGTGCGTGCCTGGGTCGCCGGCTGGGCGGTGTCCTGCGTCATCCACAGGATGATGACGAATGGCGCGGACGGCTGCCTTGCAGCGGCGTCACGAGGCATGGCGAGCGGGGCCAATGCGCGCGGGCGGCGGTCTTCGGCGATCGGCGAAGGACCGGCGCCGTGTCAGCGGACTGCAATGACCGGCCGGTCCCGACGAAGACCATTCGCGACGGTCCCAAACCTACCGTCAGATGCATGGAACGCGAAACGCGCAGCAACGTTGCCGTCGCCGAGCCGGGCACGACCCGCGCGCTGATCTGGCGCCTGCAGTCCGGCGGCTGGACCCAGGTCGAGGCCGGCAACCTGGCGGCCATCGCGCTCGGCCTGTGGCCCGCGCGGACCGGCTGGACCGGCGCCGAGCTCGACCATCTGCGGTTCCTCAAGTCGCTGGTGACCACCGGCCGCGTCGAGCACTGAGCCTTGACCGGATTCCCCCGACGACTGCCGGGCAAGCGCGCTGCGCGCATCGATGCCGGATCTCGCCGGGCGTTCCTCCGACTCTCACCGACGTCGCGCGCGATCCTCACCGGCCGCCTGGCGGAGCGGCACAAGCCGAAGCGCGCCCCGTTCGGGCGCATTGCCCTCGCGGTGGCCCTCGCGGCGATCGTCGTCGTGGCGGCCACCGGGGGGATTGCCGTGGCCGTTGGCGTCGGCGTCATCCGGGCGATGGCCAACGGCCTCCCGGATCCCGCCGCGCTGGACACGCTCACCTTCAACCAGCCGACGATCATCTACGACCGCACCGGCACCGTGGAGCTGGCGCGGTTCCAGCGGGAGAACCGGCGGGTCGTGAGCTACGACGAAGTGCCCACCCTGATCCTCGATGCCACGACGACCGCCGAGGACCGCACGTTCTGGTCGAACGATGGGTTCGATGCCGCAGCCATCGCCGCCGCGGCGGTCCAGAACGCAACGGGCAACACCGGTGAGCGCGGCGCGTCCACGATCACGCAGCAGCTCGTGCGCGCGCGACTGCTGCCCCAGGACGTGCTCCAGGGCAGCGACCGGTACCTGCGCAAGGTCCTCGAGATCATCCAGGCGTCGCGCCTGACCGCCGCGTTCCCGGGCGAGGCGGGCAAGGAGAAGATCATCACCTCGTACCTCAACGAGATCTACTACGGCCACGAGGCGTACGGGATCGCCGCCGCGGCGCGCGTGTACTTCGGCGTCGAGGACCTCGCGAAGCTGACGCCGGCCCAGGCGGCGCTCCTCGCCGGCCTGCCGAAATCGCCCTCGACATACGACCCGTATCGGTACGCGGTGAAGCAGAAGGACGGCACGTACCTCGTGCCCGACGATGCCCAGGCGGTCGTCCGCCGCGACTACATCCTGCGCAACTGGCAGGCATCGAAGGGCGCCGGGCTCACCCAGGCCCAGATCGCCAAGGCGCTGGCGGAGCCCGCCGTGCTCCAGAAGCCCAAGCCGACGGTCATGAAGGCGCCCCATTTCTCGTGGGCCGTGCGCGACCAGCTGGCCCAGATGCTGGGCGGGCTCGATGCCGTCGAGACCGGCGGCTACAAGGTCATCACGACGCTCGACTGGACGGGCCAGCAGCTCGGCGAGCGCTACCTGTACGGTGCCGCGATCATCCCGAACCTGTCGAAGGCGAACGCCGCCGCCGCGCTCGACAGCATGGACTTCTCGAAGTACGACCGGCGGTGGATCAACGCGCTCCGCGGCGACGAGGTCCACAACGGCGCCCTCGTCGCGATCGACTACCGAACCGGCGACGTCCTGACCTATGTCGGCTCCGGCGCCTACTACCGCGACGACCTCGCGAGCCCGCAGTTCGCGCCCGAGCACGATGCGGCCGCCGCGTGGCGCCAGCCGGGGTCGGCGTTCAAGGCCGTGCTGTACGCGTCGGCCTTCGAAACGAAGACATTGACGCCCGGGTCCTTGCTCCTCGACATCTCCACGGACTTCGGCGGTGGCTGGGCACCCCACGACGCGGATTCCCTCGAGCGCGGGCCGGTCCTCGTTCGCGGTGCGGTCCAGCAGTCGCTGAACCTGCCCGCGATTCGGACGCTCCAGCGGGTTGGCAACCAGCCGGTCGCGGACATCGCCCAGAAGCTGGGGGTCCAGTTCGAGGGCGGCGAGACCGCGTTCCTGCAGGCCGGCCTGGCCGGCGCGATCGGGACCGTCGAGACCCGCCCGATCGATCTCGTCTCCGCGTACGGCGCCCTCGCCAACGGCGGCGTCCACGTGCCGACGCGGATGATCCTGTCGGTCACCGGCCCGGACGGGACGCCCGTCTACACCGCCCCCGATCCGTCGGATTCGGGCGCTGCGGCCGTCTCGCCGGAAGCCGCGTTCCTCATGTCGGATGTCCTCGCCGGCAACACCGACCCGACGCAGAACCGGTTCTGGGCCCAGACCCTTGCCCTGAAGAACGGTCCCGACGGCAAGCGCCGCGACGCCGCGGCGAAGACGGGCACGGCCGACAACCGGCGCGACTTCTCCACCTACGGCTACCTCGCCCCGCCCGAGGACCCGTCGGCGCCCGGCATCGCGGTGGGCGTGTGGATGGGCAACTCGGATCACTCGGCGCCGAGCGGCGCCCGGCACGGCACGTCGCTGACCACCGCCGGCCAGGTCTGGCATGCGTTCCTGCGCGACTACTCCAAGGACATGCCGCTCGCTTCGTTCCAGCCGCCAAAGGGCGTGGTCAAGGCGAAGATCGACCGCTGGTCGGGCGGCAAGCCTGGCCCATGGACCCGCCAGACGATCACCGAGTGGTTCATCAAGGGCACCGAACCCGGCGCCAAGCACGAGATCGACGAGCCCGGAATGCTGTACACGAGGTCGTGCGGTGGCTGGGCGGTCGACCCGGCGAAGGCCGAGCTCGGGCCGTCATCGTGGATCGACGATGTCGACGGCTGGGTGCACCGCGCGCGTCAGGGCACCGGCGTGAAAGGCCCGTACGGATCGCGGACCGCCTACTGGTTCGGCCAGCGCACCTGGGGCGGCCCGCTCATCGGTCCGTGCGCCCCGAAGCCGAAGCCGACGCCGGGGCCGGGCAACGGTGGCGGCGGCGGCAATGGCGGCGGCGGTGGCAAGCCGCATGACCCGACGCCGCCGCCTCCGCCGACCGCCGCGCCGACGGAGGCGCCGACCGCCGCCACCGACCCGGTGATCACGCTGCTGCTCGGGCTGCCGGTGCTCCCGCTCGTGCCGCTGCTGTCGCTGGCCGCGCTGCCGAAGCGCAGCCGCCTGCCCGGGCGCCGCCCGACGCTGCGCCGCTAGGCCCCGGCGTCGCTAGGCCCCGGCGCCGCTAGGCCCCGGCGCCGCTAGGCCCCGGCGCCGCTAGGTCGCTGCGCCGCCGGGCCGCTCGGCCTTCGCCAGCACCCAGACCTGCTCGCCGCCGTATGCGGGCGGACCCTCGTTGAAATCGCCGTAATCGCCGACCACCTCGAAGCCCTCGAGCTCGAACAGCAGGCGCATCTCGGCGCGCAGCGACCAGCGCAGCGTGAGCCGCTCCGTCTCGCTGCGGAGCGGCTCGCCGGCCGCGCCCAGCTCGGTGAACGTCCATTCCTCGACGATCAGCTGGCGGCCCGGGTCCGGCCATCGACCC
>DASSHR010000146.1:0-17064 GCA_035692745.1 Candidatus Limnocylindrales bacterium
GGCCGCGCCGCCCACGATGTCGGCCGCCACGCCCGGCACCTTGTAGAGCGTCGAGACGAGGGGGTTGTCGCCGGCGAAGCGCCCGAGGTCGCCGAGGATCGGGACGCCGCCGACGATGCCGCCCTGCTTGGCGAACAGCGCTGCGCCGAGGCCGCCGATGAAGTCGTTACCCTCGGTGTTGCTCTTGACCATCGAGGAGACGAACGACTGCGGCGACGTAACGTCCACGCCGAAGCCGCCGGGCGTCACGCCCGAGCCGTCCTGCGTGCTGCCGCTGGGCGGCGTGTAAACGGGACCGGGCCGCGTATCGCCGAACGGGTCGCTAAACCCGCTGCTTAGCGCGCTCGATCCCGGGGAGTAGCCGGCGCGAGGCATTTACGCGTCGTCCCGATCTAGTTCGGCGAGCACGGCCAAGGCGTCAGCTAGGGAGCGCTGGGCGCCCGACACCCGCTCCTGCTCCGACTCTAGTAGGCCCCGAGCGGCGACCCACTGCGCAGCAAGTTGATTCTCCGATGCCCTTGCCTGGTCGAACTCCGCGATGTTGCGTTCGTCGTACTGCGGCGGCCTGTAGAAGGTCCCTTCAGTTACGACTCGGAGCCGGCGGCCGATATCGCTCCGTTCCGCGATGGCTTCGCCGTACCGCTCACGAGCGAGGTCCTCCTCCGCTCGCAGAACGCGCAGGCGCGGCTCGGCGGCAGCGATCACAGCACGGGCCTCTTCGATGGCCCGGTGTGCCAGGCGACGCTTTCGTTCGCGCTCCATGGCGATGCCCGGGTTGGGCTCCCCGGGGCGCCATCTGAGATATGGCCCGAAGCCCTCCTCGATGCGTCCGGCGATGGTGCCGTCGGCTTCTAGGGCAGCGAGAGCGCGATCGACGTCCGCCTTGATGGGATCGAGCAATTCCGGCGGAGGTCGGTGGTCGCACTGCCAAGCGTGCGCAGCGTGCTCGCTCGACCAGTGGTTCTCCCAGTACTCACGAAATGCGGGTGTCTCGTTCCTGTGCCACTCCATGACACGAAGCGTCCGGACGACCTCGGCTCGCGCTCGCTCTAGACGCGTTTCGAGGGTGAGGTCGGGGTAGAAGTAGCCGCCCGAGCGCTTCGTGCGCTCGAATCCGGCGGCGACGACGGCCGCGCCGAACTGGTTGGCGGTCAGAACGCGGCGATCGTCGGCGATCATCGCGGCCTTGTAGTTCGCGTGCAGCTCGCCGGCAGGCGCGCCAACGTAGTCCCAATTCCAGTCGGGCCACGGATAGGCACGCCGAGCCGCGATGAAGTCGTCGGTTGCGGTCATTGGCGTCGGTCAGACAACTCGGCGACAAGGTCGGCGACGTACTGGACATCGCCCACCCGGGCGTACACGGCCCCGAGCAGGCCGAGCATGATGTTGAACAGCGCCGCGACCGCCTCTCGATCGCCAGCGCAGTCCATGTCGGGCGAGCGGCCACGAGCGGCACTAAACGTCCGCGTGGCCTGGGCAGCGACGAGGTATTCGAGGTCCCCGGCCGGCTCTCGCGGCGGCAGGTAGGGGACCGACGAGGGTGTAATAGCGAGGGCCATGGTCACCAGCCCCGGCCGTCGTCAACGGCTTCCTGAAGCTCGCGCAGGACGTCCTTGGTGGTCTTGCCGTCGCCTTTGGCCTCGCCGTACAGGACGGCCGCGAAGTGCTGCCGGGCAGCTTCATCCTCGCGCTCGGCCTGCTCCACTGCTGCCGTCAGCGCTGCTTTCTCGGCATGCTCGTCGGCGTCGCGAACGTACTCGCGGGCCTTGGCATCCGCCTCGGCGAAGCTGATGTTCAGGTTGGCGGCGGCAATGCGCTCGCGCTGCGCCGCCACCTGCGCCTCGTGCGCCTGGTTGTCGTCCACAGTCAGGGTCTCCTTCGGTCAGGTTTTGGGTAGGGCCGGTCGTTACGCCGGTCCGACCTTCGGGACTGGCAGCTTCAGCACCGATGGACCGGGCTTGGTTGATGGCCCAGTCGGTGCGCCCTTGCCGAAGCGCGGGTGCCCGAGCTTCGCGTCGGGGGTCGGCTTTGCGAGGTGCTTGGCCGGGTTGATGCGGATGCGCGCCACAGGTGCCTCCTTCGAGTTACGGAGCGCCGAGGGCGGCATGAGTTACACCCCCGGCGCGATCGTTCCAGTCCTCTTCGCCCTCGTTCCAGTCCTCTTCGCTCTCGTTCCAGTCCTCGCCCCGAAGGTGAGGAGGCGCAAGCGGCTCGGCAACGAGCAAGGTGGCGATATAGACACCGATCGCGTCGTCGTTCAGGCCCTGTCGCTCGGATGCCACGATCAGTCGAGCGGCCCTGAGACCCTCCCGAATCACGGCGGGGGTTGCGCGGCCCGCTATCCGCTCGCTGTTCGCCCAGTCGAGTGTCCGGGCGGCGTGCTGGTGGCGAAGATCGCTGGGGTCCCGGATGAAGGCTCCGGGGATGCCGCACTGCCGAGCGATGTCCGCGAGCCGCCGTTGGCCGTCGGGCATCTCGTGAATGAGAGCCAACGTTTCTGCCGCAATCGCCGCGAGCCGCTGTCCGGTAGGGCTTGCCTCACCCTTCTCCCGTGCAGCATCCGCTTCGGTGATGACGGCGCCCAGGAAGACCCGGACAGGGTCAGCCTCCGCCTTCTTACGCGCCCGGTAGGCTCGCTGGACCTCGGCCTGCGTCAAAGGCATGGCTGCATGCCCTGGAGGTCGGCGAGCGCAGCGGCCACGCGCTCTCGAAGCCGCTGCGCCCGCTTCCGGCACGTGGGGCCGTGATGTTTTGCTTGGTGCGGCCAGGTCTTCGGGATCAGTCTCCCGCAGCCCTTGCATCGCCTGCCGTACTTCACCGCGAGCTTGCTTCCGTCGTGCCAGACCGGTCTCCGTGCCGGTCGATGTATCGGCGGCTCCAGCGGTGGTCGGAGCGAGATGTGACCTCTCTAGGTCCGAGGCCTACACGAATGATCGGCTTCCTGAAGGTCGCCGTCTACGGTTTTGGTCGATCGACTTTCAGACCGCCGGGTAACGCGCTACGAGCGGCTTCCTAACGCCATCTGAGGCCGACCGAGTTATCCGAATGACGGGGTCCCCCGGTGTGTCCGTGCCGCCGCGCGGGCCGCCAGAAACCTCGGCACCTAGTGGGTGCCCTGCGACTTTTCCGCCGTGCGGCCGCGCTCGTGTAGGGTCCTGGGCGAGCCTCCCAAGCTGGGCGTGAGGGCGATCTCCGCTCCGCACGTGCTCGCGTTCTATCGAGGGACTCGGTCGAAACGCGGTGCAGCCTGGAGCCGGGCCGGAGCGGCGGAGATCGTTGCGCGTGCAACTACTCGCGCGGCTCTGGCGGACACGCCGCCGCGCTGCACGCTGCGCGATGCTCGACCACGTTGGAACTCAGACACGAGCCCGCGCGAACCGTGACGAGGCCTGACGGGTTTGCAGGGTATGCATAGTTGCGTGTTCTCCTCCTCAGGTGCATGCACCCGCCGCATGCATGAAACGGGAGAAACACATAGGGAAACCATGCAGACCCGTCAGGGTGCCTACTTCAACGACTGGCCCCCGTAGACTGCGCCCGTGCCATCGAGCCGGATCGTCGTCACCTTCGCGTCGAACGACTTTCGCGCGCTCCCGTGGCTGGTCGAAGGCGAGACCGAGCGGGAGGGCATGCCGGTCGTGATGCCGGCGGGCATGGAAGGCGAGGTGCGGACGCCGCCCATCATCGGGAGGAAGGCACTGGGCGGGACCGGCATCGGCCCCGAGCTGTGGAGCGTCATCCAGGTTGTCGTCCACGTGGGTGGGGACGTTGCTATTGGCGCGGTGGGCGGCCTGCTGGCGGACTGGATCATCGAGAGGCGCAAGGCCGGCAAGGATCAGGCCGCGCGACCACCCGATCGCCTGACCCTGAATGTCTACGTCAACGAGGTCCGGGTGGACGCAAGCGCGGACGAGGTGGCCGCAGCCGTGCGCGACGCGATCGAGGAGACCTACTCGGACGTTGACGTCCCGACCGAGGTCCGACGCAACAATGCGGCCGCATTGCAGATGACCCTGGACGAGTACGACGACTTCGTGGGCGGCTAGGTCGCTTGGCCGCTTCGGACGCGACTCAGGATCATGAGAACGATCCCGAGGATAAGGACGGGCGCCGAGTAGACCAGCGCCGCCGTAGCGAAACCGACCAATCCCGGAATACCGGCGAACCCGCCGACATCGAACCTGAAATCAACCAAGGACCAAAGGACCGCGAAACCGCCGGCAGCAACTAGCAGCCAAGCCGCGACCGCGTACCGCATGCGAACCCCCGCTCTCCGACTAGCGTCCGGCGGCTACGTTGACCACCGGCTGTTCGGTGCCAACATTACGGCGAGAGGTGTGGCCCCACTAGGTCACCTGGTCCGAACGGCACCAGCGGCGGCATCCAAGGCGCCCACAAGAGCACGAGCACAACCACCCCCAGGACACAAGCCACTACCGCGACCGCGTAGCGCATTCGGTTCGCCGGACGACGCACGGGCCTACGGGATCGCGTGAGTGACGACGTGGAGCGGCTGCGGCAGCGATGTCGTCCCGTTTCCGAGGAACACGTAGGCCACCCCAGCCATGATCGCGATGATCACCACAACGCGGAGTAGCTCAGGGTATGTGTACCGCAACCCCTTGAACGGATTTCGCACTACCACCTCTCGGGCTGGATGGCGCCGCGCGGAGATGAGCAACCTGACAGCGGCGACGACGCGCGCGGCGGCGATGTCCCTCTGGATGCGTCCGTGGCCGCATTGTGGACGTTGCCGCGACGCTTACAAGAGAGGGTTTTCCGCAGGCCTCTGCTCGAATGCTGCGCGCATGCACCATTTGTAATGTTTAGGCACTTGACTGCGACAAGCGGAGCGGTATCGTCATCCCTGCAACCGCACCGACCGAGGGTCTAGCTCGGCCGGGCGGCATACAGCAGGGAGGGACGTTGGATGTCCCGCAAGCATTTTGCCGACTTGGCGCGTGCACTGCGCAAGCAGCGACCGGAGCCGGAGGGTTTCGCCGATCCCGACCGACGACGCGACTACGAGTACGACGTCTGGCGCGCGGTCGTGGTCGAGGTCGCGGACGTCTGCTATTCGTTCAACGGTCGCTTTGATCGAGGCCGCTTCTACCGGGCGGCGGGGCTCGACGCATGACCGGGATGGAGTCGTTTCTCGACAGGCCGCCAGTCATCGCACGCGAGTCGCGCGTCGATGCGGTGGCCCTCTCCGGGGTGAGCTACCCCGTGCAGATGGACCCCGCGCACGCGAAAGCGTGGGCCAAGGTATCCGGCGGCTGGGAGGACTGGTCCGAGGTTCGCGACCCGGCCACGGGCTACGTGGCGTTTCAGGCCTACCGCGTCTCGCCGATGTCGTGGACGTGGCAGACGCCGCAAATGGCCGTGCCGGCGTTTGCGTCCTACGGCTACGGACTGCCGTTGCCCGAGCAGAACGAGCGCGACGAGTCGCCCGAGGCTCGCCGCGCGCGCTTCATCCACGAGCGCGATGCCGCCATCGAACGCGCCGCCGAGCGCATCCGTTCGGACTACGCGCCGCTCATCGAGCACGTGGCACCGAAGCGTCTGGTCATGCGGGGCAGGAACCGTGTGTAGCGCGTACGACGATCCGACAACCTACGCAGACATGGGGAGGAACGGGGGAATGGACTACGAGACTGATGTCGTTCGGGGATTGAAGGAAGACGCATTCGAGTACGGCGCGGAGGCCGACGACCTGTTGGACACGGCGGAGGCGTTCGAGGCGGCTTCGCTGGCGATCATGCGCGAGACGGGGAATGCCGCGCGAGCCGCCGAATTCGAGCGGCAGGCCTCCGAGACCCGCAACCTCGCCAGCATCAAGGCCGACCTTCGGGACCACGCTTGGTGGATGGCTGACTCGATGGTCGTCAACGCCGCTGCAGCCGAACTCGTTCGCCGGACCCCTGGGGCCGAGTTCATTGACGACGTCGGGCGTATTCGCCGACGTCGCTGGACGGACCTCCTCGCCGAGGAGAGCGGCGTGCCCTGGTACCGCGTCGGTCACATCGCGTACGAGCAGACGCGCGCCGCACGAGAGCAGGCGCGACCGTGAGCGGGCCACGCGTACACGCCGCATACCTGCGGCGCAGTCACGTCAGCGAGGACCGTCCCGGCGACGCCTCGGAGGAGGTGCAGACAGAGGCCGTTCGGCGCCTGTGCGGGTCGGACGTGGCGATCTACAAGGACTGGGGCATCTCGGGTCGGCGCGCGGACCGGCCCGAGTACCTTCGGCTGAAGGCCGACATCGCAGCCGGCAAGGTCGCGAGCGTCTGCGCATACAGCCTCTCGCGCCTTGGCCGATCGACGCGGGAGCTGCTCGACTTCGTAGAGCTGTGTAAACGGCATGAGGTCACGCTTCGGACCGCCGTCGAGAACCTCGATACAGCCGGCGCCATGGGCCGGCTCCTGTTCACGATCATGGCCGCGATCGGCGAGTTCGAGGCCGAGGTCACAGCCGAGCGGATGGCCGGCGTTCAGGCCGAGCGCCGCGCACGCCACGAAGCGGCGGGAGCATTGCTGCCCGGCGGAAAGATGCCGAACTCGCTACCGATGTACGGGTATCGGCACGCACGTGTAAACGACGCATCCGGCAGGCTCGTGCTCATGCGCGAGCCGGACCCGGACAGGCCGATCCGGCCCGTTGTGGAGGCCTACCGCGAGGCTGGCAGCCTCCATGGGGCGATTAAGCTCCTTCACGCGCGCGGCATCCCCGCCCCCAAGGGCGACGTGTGGCACGCGGCGACCCTGGCGCGCGTCCTACGGTCGCACGACCCGGACATCCTGCCGATGCGGTCGGCGACGGGCCGGCGTCGGCCACTCGGCAAACCAGCACCGTTCCGGGGGCTACTCGTCTGCCATTGCGGCGCGCTCATGACACCCGTTCCGGCTCGGAAGGCCTACCGATGTTCGCGGGGCGACTCGCGGCTCGGAACGGCCATCCACGGCCCCGCATGGGTCACGGAGCGGCATCTGGTCGAGGCCTTGGAGCCCGAGGTCGATCGCATCCCCGTTCGGGTGCTCGTGACCCTCGCGGGCGCGCAGGCAGCCGAGCGTGATCGCCTGACGGAGGCGCGGCGACGGCTGGGCATCCGCTACTCGGCCGGCGAGCTGCCAGACTCTGAGTACCTCACGGAGCTGCGCCGGCTCGACACGAAACTTGGGGGCCTTACGGACCGCTCCGCACGGGTGGAGTCGTTCCGGCTGGAGCACGCGATCGACCTCGTAAACGACGATCCGGCCGCGACGAACGACGCGCTCCGACGGTGGTGGCGCGCCGTGCGGCTCGATCGAGACTGGACCCCGAGCGTCGATTGGCTCATGGACCCGGATGAGCTGGAGCGGGCAGAGGCCGAAGCAGAGGCGGCGATGCGGAGGCGCTAGGGAGATGCGCGGAACGGGCCCTCCCCGCGAACGACCGATCTGTAATAGGACTGCAAGCGAGCCGCGCGCCCGCGCGCGCGAGGGTCCGCTACCATTTCGCACGGGTGTTCGACTACGGACACCGGTCGGAAAGAGCTGGCACGTGGCGGCTCATCGTGGCGGGACGAGCCGGGCGGACGGCTCGGTAGCTGCGAAAGGGTCGCTCCATTGAAGTACATCCACGCGGACCTCGGCCAGCGGAGCCGAGGCGACGTTGTCCAGGTGAACCTTCAGGGCACTGAAGCCAACGTCTTGATCATGGATAGCTCCAACTTCAGTTCGTTTCGCTCACGTGGAACCTACAGAGAGGCGTACGGCGGGACGTGGAAGCGCTCGCCAGTCCACCTGACCGTTCCCCGCTCGGGCCATTGGTACGGCGTCGTCTACATCCCGCCGGGCTACCGGGGACAGGTTCGCGCTGGCTTCCAAGTCCTCGGCGGCCAACTCCCGCCGATCCGCGAGACCTACAGCCGATCTCCGCTCGGGGCGATCCGTCAAGCGGCAGACGAGTACGCCGAGAGCATCGGCGTGGCTCCCGATGACAAGGAGTACGACGTCTTCATTAGCCACGCTGGCGAGGACAAGGCCGACATCGTTCGGCCCTTAGCTGTCGCGCTCCGTGATCTCGGGCTCGTGGTCTGGTATGACGAGTTCGAGCTGAAGCTGGGTGACAGCCTCCGGCGGAAGATCGACCGGGGCCTCGTAGCCAGTCGCTTCGGTGTCGTCGTGCTGAGCCCGTCGTTCTTTGAAAAAGGCTGGCCGAACTACGAGCTTGACGGTCTCGTGACTCGTGAGGTGGTCGGAGGCCAACCGCTCATCCTCCCGCTCTGGCACAACGTGACACGGGACGACGTGGTCAAGTACAGCCCCTCGCTGGCCGACAAGGTGTCCCGGCCGACGGCCGACATCTCAATCGCCGACCTCGCGGCCGAGATTGCCGGCGTCGTCCGGCCGATGGATCAGGCTGCCTAGCCTTTAGCCGAACATCCCCTGCTGCTCGGCGTCCGTCCGTTTGACCCGTTCCGCCTGTTGCAATGACAGCAGGACGAACGCCAGGCAGGGGCTGTCGCCGTTCCTTCTTTCGTTACGGCCGCTCGTGCGCTGTCCCCAGTCATGTTGCTGACGGCCTAGCTCCATGCGCCTGAGTGACAGCCCAGCTGTCAGTTGCGGCCCTACAATCCGGTCTCATGGTGGTGGAGGCGCGAGGGCTGCCGGGGTTTGCGAATGACGCCGTCGAGCCCGCCGTTCGGACCCGCCAGACCTTTCGAAACGATGACTCGCTCCGGGCCGCAATCGGACCGCTGAAGCGCTTCGACCATTGGGACCCGAAAGCCGACGCCATCCTGTTCCTGGGTAGCTGCGAGACGTTGCTAGGCCAGATGCCGGCCGGCTCAGCCCAGCTGATCGTGACGTCTCCGCCATACAACATCGGCAAGGTGTACGAGACCCGGGCGCCGCTTATGGATTACATCGAGGCGCAGCGCCGGATCATCGAGGAGTCTGTCCGCGTTCTGGCCGACGGGGGCTCGATCTGCTGGCAGGTAGGCAACCACATTGACGATGGCGAGGTCTTCCCGCTCGACGCTGTGCTGTACCCGGTATTCAAGGACCTTGGGCTGAAGCTGCGGAACCGGATCGTCTGGCATTTCGAGCACGGACTCCACGCAACGAAGCGCCTCAGCGGCCGCCACGAGACCATCCTCTGGTTCACGAAGGGCGATGACTACCGCTTTGACGTAGACCCGATCCGCGTCCCGCAGAAATACCCCAACAAGAAAGCGTTCAAGGGACCGAACCGAGGCGAGCTGACCGGCAATCCGCTCGGCAAGAGTCCCGGCGATGTCTGGGTCATCCCCAACGTGAAATCGAACCACGTGGAGAAGACGGAGCATCCTTGCCAGTTCCCTGTGGAGCTGATCGAGCGACTGGTCCTCTCGATGACGGAGCCCGGCGACCTGGTGGTTGATCCGTTCGGCGGCGTCGGTTCCTCGGTCCTCGCCGCCGTGCTCAATGGGCGCCGAGCGGCAATGGCCGAGATCATGCCCGAGTACCTAAGGGTGGCCGCCGAACGGCTCGACGCAGCCGAAGCTGGGACGCTCCGGGTCCGGCCGATGACCCGAGCGGTCTACCAGCCGCCGGGCACCGTCGAGGAGCCCGACGACGAAGAGCAGCCACAGCAGCTCCCGCTGCCAGCCACCGTGACGATCCTCCCGCGCTCACGGCCGCAACCCTCCCTCGGACTGTTCGGCCGGCTGCGCCACGGTCTCGCGGCCATGCTCGCCCGGTGAGGATCGCCGCCGAGTTCGGTCACAAGAACGGCGAAGACATCCTCCGCAGCCCGAAGTTCGCGGCCGCCTACGAGGAGTTCCGAGCCGTCCTGGAGCAGCTTCCCGCTTACCGGGCGGCCAAGGTCAAGAAGACGTCACCGGATCACGTCATCGCTCCGGGAGCGATGAACCATTGGCTCGATAACGAGTTGTGCATCAAGCGCGACTGGGACTGGCATCCCCTCATCATCGAAGCCGACCCGACGGACACAACGGGCAAGAGCAACGTCCGATCGGACTTCCGAAAATCACGGATCGAGGTCGAGGTCCAGTTCGGCAACGTCGCGCGGTACGCCTACGACGTCTACAAGATGGCGATCTCGCTCGCGCAGGATCACGCCGACGTTGGGTTGCAGGTGGTCTGTACGAAGCGTTTCGCCGCGATCACCGGCGGCAACATCGCCTACTTCGAGCGCGTCAAGCGCGAGCTGGAGCGATCCCGACTGACGCTCATGGTCCCGCTGGTTGTGCTCGGGATCGAGCCCGAGGATTGGGACGCGGACAAGTATCCGCCCGAAGCCGACGCGCCGAACGTGACCGCAGACGACATCAACGCGGCTCGCAGACGGCGCGGCCTAGCGCCCGTGCCGGATGACGGAGGCGACGACACTGGCGTCCCGCTCGACGTTCTCCGCGAGTTGGCGGCGCGCGTCGCCTGATTGACACTCTAGGTGTCACGGGACATCCCCAGCCTTCCGCGTTAGAGCCGGGCAAAGGACTCGGCCAGCGTAGGAGAGCATCCCGGTGCCTACCGTGACGAAGGTCCGCAAGGAGCGGTCCCGAGACTGGTCACACGAGCACTTGGAGGGCGTCTGCACGGCGACCGGCGACCACTACACGCGGGCGCAGGTTGTCGCGAGCATCGCCGCCGGCAATCGGTGGGTGACTCGCTCATACAGCGGCAGTGAGGCCGTCATGCGGCCAATCGCACATTGCCACTCGTGCGACGCGGCGCCGTACATCACGACGCGCCCAGACAACTCCAAGGACAACAATCTGGAGAGCCTGCCGCCCTGCTAGGCGGCCACTGAGGGCCTGAGAGGATCGGCGCCGGGACGCCGATCCTCGCGGGTCACGAGGACTACGCGTGACCCTTGCTGACATCAGAACGTGCTGGGTCTGCGATCGGCGGCTGGACACGTCCGCGCCGTTCGTCGGGTGGGATGGGAGCCGCTGGTGTCTTGCCGAGCCCGGCACCGAGCCTGGCAGCCGCGCGACTCATCTCGAATGCTCCCCCGATCCGAAATCCGGTGCGCCCATGACGGCCGACGACGAAGCGGCCTTGGACGCCGGCTTCAACCCCTGGAAAACACGGCGGGAAATGGGGCTCCTCGGCGAGTCGTCCGCGAAATAATCACCGGGTGAGCGACCCAGCCGACACTGGCCCTGCCTCCGCTCCGCGCCCGGCGGGACGATCTCGCGAGAGTCGGCCAGTCCATGCCGGGGCGACGGAGGCACCGCCTGATCCGGCGCCCGAGCCTCAGCCCGTCACGGTCGACCCGGAGGCCGCAATCGCGGCCGTGGACATCCTGACAACACAGCTGACCATCACCTCATCGAACCTCGACAGCATCGACCGGAAAGCGGTCTTCCTGCCGCCGTTCCTTGTCGGCATCGGAACGCTCCTGCTGCCTCCGGCGCCGTGGTTCTGGCTCCAGTCCGTGCTCCTCATCGCCGCACTGCTCATCGGCATTCGGAGCCTGCTCTACGTTCGATGGATCGTCCTGCCGAAGGTCAACTATCTCGGCCCGAAGTCATCGGCGGTCGTGGAGAACGTCGGCACGCCGGCGCCTTTTCTGCGGGTGGCGATCGCACGCGAGCTGGCGGTCGCGGTCAACAACGGCGAAATCCTGGCGGCCGGCAAGAGCGAGGCATTTCGACGGTCGCTCGAATGGGCCAGCGTGGCTATCCTCTGCCTGATCGTTGCTCGCGCCGCCGGAGGATTGACGTTGACTGACCAGTCAGGGCAGGGCTCCAGCCCGGCTCCGTCGCAGTCTCAGCCGGCTACTCCCGCGCCCGCGACGCCTGCCCCGGCGACTGCCGCGCCGGCGACGCCGGCCCCGGCGACTGCCGCGCCGGCGACGCCGGCCGCTCCGTCGGCCCCGCCGCCCGTCGGACAGAACATCCCCAACCTCGGGCAGCAGACCATCCAGGGAACGGAGCCCTCGATCCCGGTACTCGGCCAGCAGACGGTCTCCCTCGGCGAGCAGACCATGGTTCGGGAGTTGGTGAGCTTCGGCCAGCAGACGATCCAGAAGGCCCGCCTCGATCCGCCTCCGACGCCGCCAGTCAAGAAAGAGGGCTAACCGGGCTCCAGACGGTGGCCCCGGCATGTCCGCCCGCCGCCGGGTCGTCAGGAAATACCGGCACCTACCCGGTCCCGTCGCAGCTTTTCGGAATGCCCCGTTAATGCGGCTTGCTCGTGGTCATCCGCGAGGGCGCCGCGATGCCCGTCGAGCCTTCAGGGTTGCACCCGGGAACTTCGCCCGGCGGCTCAGCCGAGAAGGCGACTAGGGCAGTCCTGCCGAATGAGCGCTCCCGAAATAGGGACGTCCTGCCAGTTCTCGGCGAGGCCAGCGACCGCATCGACGCGAACCCATCGACCACAACGGGCGCATTCGCCCGTCCAGCCGCCGTCCTCCTGAAGCGGCCGGCCAAGATCGTGGCCTCGCGCAGCAACCAGAGTCCTCGCTGCATAGTCGATCGCCACCGAGGCTTCGTGCATCGTTGGTCGGGGTTCGGTGGGCGCGGGAGCCTGCATCAGAAACCAGCGAGCATCTTGCGCAGCTCGGCCATGTCGTCTTCGAGCGTCGGCTGCAGCGTTGCCGCTTGGCCGGCAAGGGTCGGCGCGAGGCCGAGGCCGCTCTCTGGTCCGATGATCCCGGCGCCCGGCTGCGACGGCTGCGGCCTCACCGGCTTGCTCGGCGCCAGCACCTCGTCGGCCACCTGCTGCACCTGGAAGGCGGAGCGGAACGGGCTCACGTAGTCCGCGACCTTGTGGAGCGGGCGGGACAGGTCGATGGGCTTGGGCTGCTGGCCGCGCGCGACGCGCTCCTGGTTCGTGAGACCCTGCGCGGCGACGTCGCGCATCCAGCTCGGCATGGCGGCGCCGATGTCCCACGGCACGGCCGGCAGGAGATAGCCGAGGTAATACAGCGTCTGGCTATGGCCCAGCTTCTCGATGAACTGATCGAACTCGGGGTCGTACTCGCGCTGGATCGCCATGGCCTGCTCGACGTCGTTGAGGCTGTACGCGAGCGCGCCGGTCTTGACGCCGAACGGCTCCTTGGCGACGAAACGGATGACCTCGGGCGCGATCTTGCCCCACATGTAGCTCGCGGGGTAGATGCCGAAGAACGGATGGTTGATCGAGCGCTCCAGCCACGACCGCTCCCGCGCGAAGTATTGGAGCCGGTAGGCGTCGGCCTCCTTCAGGCGCATGGCGTGCGTGACCTGATTGACGAGCATCTGCTCGGTGTAGTTGAACGGCGCGGCGAGCTTGGTCTCGATGCCGGCGACCCGCGTCAGCAGGTCGGAGTAGGGGTTTGGCGCACCGGCCGACAGCAGGCCGTCACGGAGCGCGCTCTTGGACCACTTGGCGAACTGCTGAACCGCACGCAGGACGTCGGGGTCCGCCTCGGCCTCGCCGGCTGCCATGGCGAGCACGCGCTTGGCGAACGCGCCGTTGGTCTCCTTCGTCCAGCCGCCGCGCAGGTTCTCCAGCGTGCGCTGCAGGGCCTGTCCCGCCGGCGCCTTGCCCGCATCGTAGGCCGCCTGGATGTCGCCGGGCAGCTCCTTCTGGAACGCGTCCAGCAGGGTGCGCTGGGCGCTCGGGTCGAGGTGGGCCGTGAAGATGTCCGCGAGCTGCGTCATCAGCGACTCGGCCGAGCCGCCTTCCTTGGCCGGCGCGCGCAAGATCGAGACGCCCTTGCCCAGCTCCTCGATGGCAGCGTCCTGCCCGGTCGCGATCATCGGGCTGAAGACCTGCGAGACGAAGTCCACGGGCTTCATGCCGCGCACCTCGGCGGAGCGGACCATCATCCGCTGCAGCCGGTGCAGTTCGTCCGCGCTGAGGTTGAACCGCTTGGCGGCGGTGCCCCAAAAGCCGTTCCACGAGAACTCCAACGCGTTCTTCACCCGGCCGATGTAGTCGGGGTGCGCGCCGCTGAACTCCAGCGCATCCTGAATGGTCTCCCACTTCAGGTCGCCGGACGCCAGTGCAGCCCGCAGGTCGTTCGAGTTCTGGAGAACGCGGCCGCCTGCGAGCGGGAACTGCATGCGCTTGGCGAGGAAGTCCAGCTCCAGCGGCTTCAGTTCGCCAAGGTCCGCCGGTAGGTGCCAGGCGGCCGTGTTGATCGCGGCATCGAAGTCCGCCGCGCGCACCCCGGGCTCGATCAGGTGGTTGACGTGGACCTCGTTGGCGAGCATCTGCTCGGCGAGGTAACGGATGGCGACCTCGTCGTCGCTGACGACACGCCCGGCCTTCGCTGCGGCGTCGCTCGCCATCGTGTCCCAGACGCCGGGCGCGTTGTGCTCGAAGACGCTGCGCAGATCGGCGCCGAGCCCGTGCTGCAACGTCCGCAGCAGGTTGACCCGCTTGACGCCCTGCACGTCCGACAGGGTGTTCCACGCGTCGCGCAGCACGCGCCCGGTCAGGACGCGCTTGGCCTCGTCGCCGAACAGGGCCGCAGCCGAGAACTCGATCTGGTCCACGTCGGCCGCTCGGACGATGGACGTCTCGACCAACCGATTGCGGATGCCTTCCGCGAGCCGGTCGGCCTCGTTCATCTTGTTGCCAAGCGCGAAGTCCACGCCGCGCTGGGCATTGAGCACGATGGGCTCGATGCGCTCCTGCGTCTGGAAGGCGGTGTTCAGGCGGAACTTGACCGTGGGGTACAGGTTCTCGGCGACGTAGCCGGCGAGGTTGCCGCCGAGCGGCTGCAGCAGACGCTTAGCACGGCCGGTGAGTTTCTGCGTCAGACCAACGAACCGCAGGTCGCCCTCGTACGCGTCGAGCACGAGCCCCATCAGCTCCCGCTTGCCGAAGCCGGCGAGGCGCATGCGCTGGGGCACGAGGTGGCGCGCCTGTTCCCACATGTTCGTCTCGGTGAGGCCGCGCGCCGTCGTCTTCTGGACCTGTGCGGCGTCGAGGATGCCCTGGAAGACCGTGCGCGCCTCGTGCTCGGTCATGCCGCTCTTGCCAACAGCCTTGGCGACGAAGCGCGTACGCGCCGCCTCGGTGATCGACGCCGATGTGACCTTGGCCCGCATCGTCCGCGCCCCTGCCTCGATGTAGTCCACGGGCTTGCTCACGGCGCGGAGCACGCCGCCGATGAGCGGCTGGCCGGCGATGTTCATGCTGAGGATGCGCCCTGCCCGGAAGGCGGGCGTGGACTGCGCAACATGGTCCACCCACGGGACGGTCGCGGCACGGTAGGTGCCGTCGAGGTTGTATTCCAGACCCCACAGGTGCTCGTCCTCGGGCCGGAAGCCGAGCGTCCACGCCTCGTGCATCTGGTCCGCCAGGTCCTGCAGCGGCGTCGGGAACTTCGCCAGCTCGTCGGCGGTGATCTGCGCCGGCATCGCGCCGCTCTCGACGCGCCCGGAGAGCCACGTCACGAACCGCTCGATTGAGCGGGCCGGATTGGCGCCGTCAATGGTGATGTAGCGCAGTTCGGGATACCGCTCCTGAGCGTCGCGAATGAGAGCACGCTGGACGTCGAGCTGCGATGTGAAGCCCGCGTCCTTCGACGCCTGCGAGAGCGCGCCGCCAGCCTCCTCCAGTTGGTCGAGAATGCCCTGCGCGCCGAGCGTCGTCAGCGTGTCGCGGTTCAACAGGACCAGCCGACTCAGCGGCACCTTGCCCTCGTAGAGCCCGGCCGACTTGCCAAGCGCATCCAGCAGGTTCTTGGTGGCCCGGCCGTACGTGGCAGCGTGCAGGAGTCCCAGTTCGTCGGGGTTCATCTTCGCCAGGTCGGCCGCGTACTCGTCGGCGGTCTTGAAGCCGTACATCGCCGACATCCGGTCCGCGAGGTTGCGGATGGAGGCCTCGTCCCAGTGCAGGATGCGGAACTTCGCCGACTCGTCCTTGACGTACTGCTCGATGCCCTTGGGCGCGTTCTTGGCGAGGTCGTCAACGATGTCGCCGGGCACGCTTTCGAGGAGGTTGGCGCCGAGGCCGTTCACGAGCGCCGCCGCCTGGTGCTGCTCGGCAACGACGCGGCGACCGACGTTGGCGCTGTACGTCGCGATGTCTTCGGTCAGCATGTCGTACAGCTCGCCACGCGACCCGACGGACCGTCCGTAGCGGAGCACGTTCAGGTGGTTCGCCTCGCCGTAGGCAGCCGCCACCGCGCGCGGCAGGGCCTCGCTCTCGATGTCCACCAGCGCCTCGCCGGCAGCCTTGTGGGCCCCGAGCGCGTGGAGCGGGTCGATGATCGTCCGCGTGATCTTGGCCGCCTGCCCGATGGAGGTGCCCTGGATGGCGACGTATGGCTTCGACAGCAGGCGCACCAGCTCCGTGCCACCCTCGGTCCCGGTGACCCTGCCGGCGCCAGCCAGCAGGCGCTCACCTGTCGCCGCCTCCCGCGCCGCGAGCGCGGCCCCTGAGGCACCGAGGCGCGCAAGCGCTCCGGCGCCCAGAGAACCGACGACAGTCGGGTCGGTGGCAAGCTGGCCGGCAATCTCCAGCGCCTTGTTGTGGGAGAGGCCGGAGTCGTTGTTGGCCAAGAAGTCGAGTGCCTCGTCGGCCGTCCACTCGCCCGACCCGTATTTGTCATAGACGAGGCGTTCGACAGGGGTCAGAGCCTTATCGTCGGACGTCCACACGGCCGTCCCGGCTCCGACGGCCATGATCTTGTCCAACTGCGTGCCGGGTCCCTGGCGACCGCTGACGCCGGCGATCTGGCGTTCGACCGCCTCCTGCGGCGAGCCGAGGAGGTCCCCGAAGAGCCAACCGATCGTGTCGGCAAGCGACCCGCGCGGGATCGCGATAGTCGGGTTGATCGTCGGGTGCTCGAACTGTTGGTCCTTGGCGTAGGCGACCAGGGCCTGATAGCGCAGGTGGTTCGCGATGTCGGGGTTCTGGGCAATCTGCGGGTCGAACCGCTCCTTGTACGTGTCCGGCAGCGCGTCGTACTGCGGGCTCAGGTCTTGCCACCCGAGCGTCACGTGCTCGGCCGCGCCGCCCACGATGTCGGCCGCCACGCCCGGCACCTTGTAGAGCGTCGAGACGAGGGGGTTGTCGCCGGCGAAGCGCCCGAGGTCGCCGAGGATCGGGACGCCGCCGACGATGCCGCCC
>DASSHR010000147.1:0-3665 GCA_035692745.1 Candidatus Limnocylindrales bacterium
GACTGGATGCGCTTGATCTCCAGCTGCATGGCCCGCCGCAACTTGAGGTCGAGCGCACCCAACGGCTCGTCCAACAGGAGGACGTCCGGCCGATTGATCAGTGCCCGCGCCAAGGCGACCCGCTGCTGCTGGCCGCCGGACATCTGCGGCGGCTTCTTGCGGGCCTGGCTGGTGAGCTCGACCAGGTCAAGCATGTCGTTGACCTGCTTGTCGAGGTCGGGCACCTTGCGCCGACGCAGACCGAATGCGAGGTTCTCATAGATGTCGAGGTGCGGGAACAGCGCGTAGTTCTGGAAGACGGTGTTCACGTTGCGCTTGTAGGCCGGCAGCCAGGTCACGTCCTCGCCCTGGAGCTCGATCCGGCCCTCGGTCGGCGCCTCGAAGCCGCCGATCATCCGAAGCGTGGTGGTTTTGCCGCAGCCGCTCGGGCCGAGGAGGCTGAAGAACTCGCCGTCCCTGACCTCGAGGTCGATGTGGTCGACCGCGAGGAAGCCGACGTCGGCGTTCGCGCCGGGGACGCTCTTGGCCACGCGGCGACCCTGTGTGTCACCACCGAAGCGCTTGGTCAGCTGGACCAGCCGGACCGCGACGTCAGTCACCCGGGCCGGGTCTCCTCTGCGCAGGGGGATCGGACCTCCACGCCACGCAACGCGCGGCGACCGACCCGTGGGGCGGAGGATAGGCATCGCCGCGCTGGAGTGTCAAACCACGGAATCCTTGCTGTCCATGGCGGGACGAGGTGCGAATTTCGTGGATTCCTCCGGTCGGCGGTGCGAATTGCCGCGCAAGCACACCGGGGCTCCCCGCCATCCAGCGGGGCATTTGCCGCCGGGAAGCTGCCAAATCGGCGCCACCCGGTTGTTGGGCAGTCGATGCCAATCCGCTGTGCATCCGCTCGTCCCTGCGGCGGCGTTCCTGCCACGTGGCTGAGCGTGCGCGTGTCCTCCGGTCCAGCCGAAGCGTCGTGTGGTGGGGATCTGGCATCGCCCCGGGGCGATCTGGAGGCGATACGCCTCGCCTGGTGGTGATCTGGCGCCGCACCGAGACGCACGTCGCGCTATGCGTCGCTTGGTGGCGATGTGGCAACGCACCCGGCTCGCGAGGCCTCACCGGCGACTTTCGGGACCTGTGGCTACGATATCGACGCGTTCCGTGACAGAACCCGCCGCACACCGAGGATGCCCGCCCCGATGATCCAGATCACCGAAGCCGCCGTCATGGAGGCGCTGCGGCACGTCCAGGAGCCGGAGCTCGGTGGCGACCTCGTGACCCGGAACATGGTCCGCGACCTCGTCATCGACGGCGCGAAGGTCGCCTTCCAGATCGAGCTCACGACCCCCGCGTGTCCGCTCAAGGACGAGATCGAATCGCGCGTGCACGCGGCGCTGGATCCGATCGGCGTCGAGGCCGTTGACCTGACCTGGGGCGCCGCCGTTCGGCGCGCCGCCCCGCGAACCGCGGAGCAGCTCCTGCCGGGCGTCAAGAACGTGCTCGCGGTCGCGTCGGGCAAGGGCGGGGTGGGGAAGTCGACCGTCGCGGTCAACCTCGCCGTGGCGCTCGCGCGAGACGGCGCATCCGTCGGCCTGCTCGACGCGGACATCACGGGTCCGAATGTGCCGCTCATGCTCGGCCTCGAGGGTCAGCCCGCGAAGAGCGACGACAACAAGATCGTGCCCCTGGTCCGCCACGGGGTGAAAGCCATCTCGATCCAGTTCTTCGTCCCTGCCGGGCAGCCGATCATCTGGCGCGGGCCACTGGTCGGTGGCGCGATCACGCAGTTCCTGCGCGACGTCGACTGGGGCGACCTCGACTACCTCGTCATCGACCTCCCGCCGGGGACCTCCGACGCGCAGCTGACGCTCGCGCAGGCCGTGCCGGTCTCCGGTGCGGTCCTCGTCACGACGCCGCAGGAGGTCTCCCTGCTGGACGTCGAGAAGGCGCTCGCGATGTTCAAGCGCATGAGCGTCCCGGTGCTCGGCATCGTCGAGAACATGACCGCGTTCATCTGCCCGCACTGCGGCGAGGCGACCGAGATCTTCGGCCGCGGTGGCGGCGAGCGGTTCTCTTCCCAGCACGACCTCGAGTACCTGGGCGGCATCCCGCTCGACATCACGGTCCGCCAGGGCGGCGATGTCGGCGTGCCGGCGGTGGCGCAACGCGAGCCCGGTCCGGCCGCACAGGCACTCCAGGGCATCGCCCGCACCATCGCGGCGCGGATGAGCGTGCGTGCCGCGGCCACCTCGCAGCAGCCCGTCCTGACGATCTCCTAGCGCGAGCAGCCCCGGCGCGCAGTTGCGCCACGTTGTGCCGGCAAAGTTCCTGCCATTTAGCAGCACCAGTACTGGTATGTCGGGAGAGGCCCCCATGTGCGGTGGGCCTGGCCGACCGCACAGGCGCAGCTGAGCCTACAGAGGCGGGTCGTCGCGGGACGGGAGCGAGTCCGGCAGCGCCGAATCGGGCATACCAGTTGTCGGGGTGCTATTTGGCAGCTTTCCCGCTGGCATGGTTCCGGCGATTCGGGGCGTACGTTCTCTAGACGGGCACGCTTCGCGGTGGTGGGAACCACGCCGGCACGTCCGGCGCCGAGACCGTCACGGCCCCGTTCGAGATCTCGACGACCATCCCGGTCACGCCCGGCTGCACCGGGACGCCCGAGGCGGCGCACAGCGCGCGGATGATCTCGCGCCGCTCCGACCAGTAGTGGACGAGGATGCCCTGGGTCACGCCCGACCGGCGAACGTGGTCGATCGCCTCCGGCGTGTCGAGGTGGCCGCGCCGCGCGTCGTCGGTCTTGCCGTTCTCCAGCGTCGCCTCGAGGATCAGCACGTCGGCGCCACGCGCCATCTCGACCACCATCTCGGACGGCCCCATGTCCCCGGCGTAGACGATCCGCTCGCCGTTCGGGCCACGGATGTCCATCGACCACGCGGGCACGTAATGGCCCACGGCATGCGGCGTGACGGTGAGCTCGCCGACCTCGAAGACCATGCCGGTCTCGTACTCGGTGATGTCGAACGCCGGCTCGAAGAACGTGGGCCGCTCGTTGATCGCCGCGGCGAGGTGGGACAGCTTCTCGCGGCCGCCCGGCGGCAGGAAGACGGGCAGCTTGCGCGGCGCGTCCTCGGCCCAGGGAAACTTGTAGCGCATGGGTCCGATGTCGATCCAGTGGTCGGCGTGGAAGTGCCCGACGAACAGGCCCGCGAGGTTCGTCGCGCCGACGTACTTCTCGAGCTGCTTCGCGATGCCGCTGCCGATGTCGAACAGGACCGCGGTGTCGCCGGACTCGACCAGGATTCCGGACTGCGCGCTGTCGCCCACCGGGCGCGCGCTCCCGGTTCCGAGCACGGTCAGTCGCATGTCGGCACGGTAGCGGTTCGCGTCATCGAAGTCGCGACAGGAGGATCGCGGAGGCGGCGTTCGCTGCGCGGCCACGACCGAGCGAGCCGGCAAGGAAGACGACGCGCGTTTCGCGATGCTCGCTCTCCGGCGTCACGACCGCCACGGTCACGGCGGTGTCGCCGCCACGCTCGCGGGCTTCGACGGCCAGCCCGACCTCGCACGCACCGAGCTCGCGCACGCGCTCCGCGAGGTGCTCGAGCGTCGCCCGATGCCCGTCGTGGGGCGCCGGCCGCTCGAGCAGCGTCTCGCCGAACGCGAGCCGTTCG
>DASSHR010000148.1:0-9882 GCA_035692745.1 Candidatus Limnocylindrales bacterium
GGCAACGCCGCGACGAAGGTGACGTTCCGGCTCAAGCAGGCGCCGCCGCCGCTCGGCCCGTAGTCGGGCGTCGTCGGTCGCCGCGGGCGTCGCCCGCCGTCGCGCGGGACGACCGCCGCTACGGGATCGGGATCAGGTCGACCAGCGTGCTGCGCATCATCGCGTCGCCCGACGGTCGATGCGCGTTGAAGACCGCCCGGAAGACGTCCCCGGAGACCTTCTTCGTGGTGCCGTTCGCGCCGATCAGCGTGACACTGATGAGCCGGCCGGAGACGCCGCGGTTGCGGAGGTCGAATGCGACGACCGTGCCGACATTCGTGCGCGAGTCGGCGGCGAACCACGCCTGGATCTGGGCCAGCGTGTAGGTCTTCGTCTTCCATGTGTCGTACGGCGAGGCCTCGTCGTATGAGGTGCCGTCCGGGCGACGGTCGGAGACGCCCCGGAGGTACGAGTACACGCCCGCGACCTTCGCGCCCGTCGACGACACGAACACGTTCTCGTTGTTCTCGGTCCAGCCGCCCGCGCAGGAGCTGAACATCGTGTTGGCGATCCCACCGGTGCTGGTGCGCACGACCTGGCCGGCCGTGGCCGTGATCGCGGCGTTCGATCCGGACTTCTCGCCGAGATAGCCGTGGTAGACCTGCGAGCGGGTGTCGTCGTTGACGTCGTACGTCCCGGTCGACGGGTGGAGGTGGTACGCGGCATACGAGCGGGCGGCGATGGCCTGGGCCTTGATCGCCTCGATCGGCCAGGATGCCGAGACCTCGGACGGCACGACGCCCCGGAGGTACGACTCGAGCGGCAGCTCGTTGATCCCGTTCACCGTCGACCTGCCGTCGGTCTTGCCGATGAGGCGGATGACGCCTCGGAACTGGTCGTACGCGGAGGGCTTCGACCACAGCTCGATCGTGGCGCCGCTGCCCGGCCTGATCCGGATGCTGTTCGAGGAGCTGCCGCTGTACAGCGTGGTGCCCGCGGATGACGTCACCGAGACCTTCCAGGTCGTGGTGGTCCCGGACACCGTCGGCGTGAACTTCAGCTTTGCGTCGGCGGGGAAGGTCTTGTCGAGGCCGTCGATGGTCCACGAGCCGCCGCGACCGTAGACGAGGACCGGCGCCGTCGAGGTCGCCTTGAAGGCCTCGAGCACGAGCACGCGGACCTGGCTGTTCGACTTCGTCCCGAGGGTCGTGTTCTGGTAGTAGTGCCCGACGATCTGGGCGGCGAGCTGGCCGTCGAGGGCGCGCCCGTAGGCGCCGTACTGCGACAGCCCGACACCGTGGCCGTAGCCGCGACCGTAGAACGTGATCGACGAGGGCAGCGTCACGGGGTTCGGCGTCGGGGACGGGCCGGGAGTGGAGGTGGGCGTGACGGTGGCCGTCGGCGCCGGCGTGCCGGAGGGAACGGGCGACGTGGATGGATCGGCCGTGGCGGATGGAGCCGACGTCGGCGCCACGCTGGGGGCCGCTGTCGGCGCCGCCGAGGCCGGCGCGAGCGATGGGGCCGTCGTGGGCGCCGCGGTCGCCGCCGGCGAGCTCACCGTCTTGAAGAGCTTGCTCGCCCCGTAGAGGTAGCTGACACCGTACAGCGAGGACACGCTCCTGCCGCCGATGGCGCTGATCCGATACCACGACGAACCGCTGATCGAACCGCCGCAGCTCGTGGAGTAGCTGCCGCCGCTGACCGTGGCAACCACCGTCAGCGACGTTCCGGTGTTCACGCTCGTCTTCCGGGTCGCGGTCGTGCTCGAGCTCGTCCGCAGGTTCACCCCGTCGCACAACGGCGTGACCGTGGTCGTCGGTGCGGTCGAAGGTGCGGTCGTGGGCGGTGCCGTCGGCGCGGCGGTCGCGGCTGCAACCGTGGGCGCCGTCGTCGGTGTCTTGCTGGGCGCCGTCGTCGGCGTCACGACCGTGGTGAACAGCTTGCTCGCGCCGTACAGGTACGTCACCCCGTACAGCGACGACACGGACTTGCCGCCGATCGCGCTGATCCGGTACCAGGACGAGCCCGACAGCGACCCGCCGCAGGTCGCGCTCCATGCGCCGCCCGTGACGGTCGCGACCACGGTGAGCTGCGCGCCCGTGTTGACGCTCGTCTTCTTGGTGTAGGTGGTCGACGGGCCGGTGCGCAGGTTCACGCTGTCGCACTTGGGCGTGACCGTGGTCGCGGCAAGGGCGCCGCTCGACGTCAGCCCGAGCAGCAGCACGGCGCTTGCCATGGCGGTGACGAGCGGCCCGAGGCCACGCGAACGCCGGCGGCGGGCGGGCAGGCGGGCAGGCAGCTGAGCGGGCAGCTGAGCGCGCAAGTGAGAACCCAGGCGAGCAGGCGCGCGATCGGTTCCGGCAGCAGTCGGCACATGGGGAGGGTGGCGCTCGGCGCGTCCCGGAGCCATGGCCCGAAGGTGCCAGTGGGCACATGACCCCATCGGACTACCGCCGACTGCACCTGATCTCCGCGGAACCGCACCGATACCATCCGAGCCACGCAGGAGGGATGGTCATTGGCGGGTCGGCGCTCGTTCCGGGTTCGGGCAAGGCAGGCGTTCGCGGTCGCGGGCCTGCTGGCCGCCATCCTCGTGCCGGTCGTGCCCGGGCTGGGTGGCTCGTCGCTCGCGAGCGGCGCGGATCGGGGTGGTTGCATCCTGTCGTCCGCGAGCTGCTACTTCTTCGATGTCTCGCTCAGCGGGACCGGGTCGGGAACGTACGCCACCCTCGACGCCGACGGCCAGTTCACGGGTCGCATCGTTTGCCACTACGGCAACGAGCAGGAGACCGGCATCTGCGGCTGGGGCTACGAGGTGCCCGCCGGCGGGTCCTTTGGCGTCTCGTACCAGCTCACGCCGGACAAGGGCAGCCAGGCCTGCAACACCGAGCACTGCTACGGCGGCACCATCACCGACGCGTACACGATCAGCGGCAACTACTTCGATCCGAGCTGGCGGTTCGAGCTCATCGACCCCATCCAGATCGACGTGACGATCGATGGCAACGGCATCGGCAGGGTCACCAGCGATCCGGCGGGCATCGACTGTGCCTCCGACTGCCAGGACCTCTTCCCGGCGCGACAGCCGATCACCCTGTCCGCTCGGCCCCAGGCGAACTACACCTTCGCCGGCTGGAGCGGCGGGTGCACGGGCACCACGTCCGTGTGCACGATCAACTCGTCGACGGCGGTCGCGGTGAACGCAACCTTCACCCGGAAAGCCACGCTACCGCCCGCGACCAAGCCACCCGCGGAGGAGACGGAGGCTCTGACCGACGAGGTCACGCCCGAGCCGGCGACGGCGGCGCCGACCGATGCACCGACCCTTGCGCCGATCGACACGGCGGCCGCGGTCCCGACAATCGCGACCGCGACGTCGACGGACGTCGGGCCAGCGTCGACCGCCGACCCTGCGCCGGCGAGCTCGGCTGGTGGCAGCAGCCTGCCGATCGTGATCCTACTGGTGGTGGTCCTGCTCGCGCTCGTGGGCGGCGCGGTCTTCGCGCTCCGGCGCGGCGGAGGGCTCGCCGGCTCCTGAGGTCCGTACCGGCGCCGCGCGGGCTCGCCGGCTCCTGAGGTCCGTACCGACTCTCGGCGTCGTGCCGGCGCCTGAGGCTCATTCCGGCTCGGTGATCCGGGCCGACCGCTCGATCAGGACGGGCGCGCCACCTTGATCGCCTGGAACCGCGCGCGGGCGAGGGCCTCGCCACCGATCGACGCGACGGCGGCGTAGGAGCCGGGCGCCACGATCTGCAGGGGCCCGTTGACCGCGAACACGATGCGCAGATCCGCGCCGGCCACCGCGCCGGGCGGTCGACCCGCCTCGAAGTCGGCGCCGATGGTCGGGTCCATGCGGTTGCCGTCGGCGTCCTCGAAATGCACGTCGAGGTGGTGGCGCCGGTTCGTCTCGTTCCAGTCGACGTCGATCGCGACGGCGATGCCGACGATCAGCTGGGCCGGGAACTCCGGGAACCGCAGCACGTTCCACGCACCACCGAGGATGTACAGCTTCCCGTCGACGGCCTGGGCGCTGTCGGCCAACATGAGCGCATGAATGTTCACGGGGGCAGCGTACGACCCGCGGCGCTCTTCGTGGTCGCGCTTCTCGGGATCGCGCTGCTCGCGGGCTGCGCTTCGACGGATCCCTTCCCTGAGAACGCTCGCTTCGAAACGCATTGAGGCGCGCCGTGATCGAGCCGCACCTGGTCGCCCTGGGCATGCCCGTGCCAGATTCCGCGCTCGCCCGGCAGGCGCGCGAGCTGATCGCGGACGTCGCGCCAGCCTACCTGGTGAACCACTCGATTCGGGCCTACGCATGGGCGGTCGAGCTGGCGATGCACGATGGCCTGTCGTTCGACCCCGAGATCCTCTACGTGAGCGCGGCGCTGCACGACATCGGGCTCGTGGCGGCGTATGACCTGGGCGGCTGCTTCGAGACCGACGGCGCGATCGCCGCGGAGCGGTTCGCCCTCGAGCGGGGTGCGCCGGCCGATCGAGCGAAGGCGATCTACCAGGTCATCGACCTGCACATGGCAGCGGCGCTTCCGCCGGACGCCACGAACGAGGACGTGCTGCTCGAGGCCTCGACGGGCACGGACGTGACCGGGTACCGATTCGGTGATGTCCGACCGGCCAACGTCGCACCGATCCTCGCCGCGTATCCGCGCCTCACGTTCAAGCGCGACTTCACGGCCGCGTTCATCGACCAGGCGTCACGCAAGCCGCAGTGCCGCGTCGCGGAGATGGTCCGAACGGGCAAGCTCGACGCGATCGCCAGCGCTCCGTACGAGACCTGAGGTCGCACGCGCGAGGCGCGGGCAAGGATTTTCGCTAAACAGGGGTATCCACGTGACTACAGTAGAATCTCGCTGTGGCCGCTGCCCTCGAGGTATGCACGACCCGGGCTCGTAAACGGTCGATCCGCGACGACCTGCCGCTCGTCGAGACAGGCTCGGTCGTGAGGAACCAGGCGCGCATCAGTGCCGGTTAGATTGTTCCTCCGCGTCCAACCTCGCGGTCTTTGAACCGCGATGGTTGGGCTCTTCGGCCTCCCCCTTCCAGCGCGCCGGCTCTGGTCTCACCGAACACGAAGCCCCACGCTTCAAGGTGACCTGTCGGCTCTGGCATGTGAGCTTGGGCGCGACCCGGAGAGCGAAAGGAGCACGTCGGTGCGATCGGCATTCAGAGCTCTGGTCCTCGCAGCGATTGGGGCGATGTCATTTGTGGCGCCTGTGCCCGCCAATGCATCGACACAATCGTGTCCACCCGACTACGACTACAACTGGTCACAAACCAGCTCCAATCACATCGACATGGTGAGCTACGCCACAGCCCCGGGCGGCCACACCCTCTCGATCAGCATTGCCCGGGGAGACAGCATCGGGACGACCGTCGGCGGTTCCCTGCAAACGGGTACAGATGTCCTGATCGCTAGCGCGAAGGTCGAGGTGAGCGCTTCGATCTCCCAGTCGATCACCGCGACAGTGACATACACGGACAGCTGGACCGTTCCGTCCGGGGCAAGCTACGGCGAGCTCCATGCTGGGGCCAGCCGCTACTACTCGCACTGGACGTACGGGCACTACACGCCAACATGCAGCTGGGTGGTTAACGCCACAGGCACCGCGAACATGCCGTACCACGTCCCGACATTCTGGTCAGTGGTGCACTCATGATTTGCGCGGGAGCACGTACCGCCATGCGGAAACTTTCCGTGCTGGGCGTTGCCTCGGTCTTCGGGCTGCTGGCGTGTTCAAGCACACCGACCCCGAGCGTGCAGACTACGTCGGCGGCCACGGCTCCCGCACATTCCGCCGCCGCGTCCCCGGCGGCGTCTCCGTCTGGCCTGGCCGCGAACCTACCGGACCTCACGGCGCAACCGCCCACCGGAACCTTACTGACGGCGGTCGAGCGAGAGGGAGAGGGCCAGGTTGCGCTCCCCGAGCTCGCACAAGCCACCAAGAGCATCTCCATCCGCTTCGTCTGCGTCGGCAACACCGGGATGTACATCTCGGACGCGGATGGAAGCTTTGTCTTGAGCGTTAGCGGTTGCGATGGAAGCACTGTGTACGGGACCGAGTTCACGAGCTCGCCGAGCGACCGAGGCCTCAGGCTCGTCTTTGAGCCAGATGTTTCGAATCCGTCGGTTTCCTGGGCGATCGCCGTCTGGGCGCGATAACCGGTCCGCAGTTCGAAGCGCGAGCGTCCTAGCCGGTTGCGAGCCGAGACCATTCGATTCAACTCATCGCATTCGGTGGTGGTCCAAGCTGTTGCATCTCACAACCTCGACCCGGACGCCGCTGTTAGTTCCAGCTCGAGTCATCCTTCAAGGTTTGCCGCCACCGCCACCGCCGGCCCCCTTTGCCGCGGCGACGGGTGGACGAGGACGACGCCAGGGCCGGACTGGGACCTTGATCGCGAGGCTTCCCGGCACCTTCCGCGAGCTGGGCGCAATGGGCTGGATCCGCTTCTTGCGGCCCGGGTTGGCGAGGATCTTGGCGTATGGCCGCGGCGGAGATTGGACTGCGAGCTCGAGCAGTCTGTAGAACAACAGCCCTCGCGTAAAGGACTGTCGCCGGTTGAACCGGAAGGCGAACTCGTCGAGGTAGGCGGCGAGATGGTCGGGTTCGATCGCGCCGTGGTGCGTTCCCAGCAGCCACCGCTTCAACAGCGACGCGATGCGATGGACGCCGGGAAGGGCGACGTGCGCCAGTGGGGCGCCTGGCGCGTTCAGATTGACCGGCTTGTGGATGTAGCCGACGGCCGCCGCGGGATAGGACGGCCAACTGTCGGTCACGAGGGTCGAGCCCGGCCCGACGTTGGCAGTGAGGAACGCGCGGAGGCTGACGGTCTTGGCATCCGGAATGATCGCGAGCCGCACGCGTCCGAGGGCGGCACGGCCGGCATTCACGTTTGGAAAGCGCTCGACGGCAATGGCAACGAGCGTCTTGCCGTAGGCGCCGCGGCCCGGTCGTCCAGGCTTCACGCCCCCGACAAAGGTCTCGTCCATCTCGACGACGCCGGTGAGCATCTCGCGCTTGGGTCGGACGGTCGCGCCCCGGAACCGATGCAGCATCGACCAGACGGTCTGGTAGGAGCCGAGGCCCAAGATCCGCTTGAGGTAGAGCGCCGAGACGCCGTTCTTCTGGGCGGTGAAATGCCAGGCGGCGGCGAACCACACCGTCAGGGGGGTTCGGGTGCGATGGAAGATCGTGCCCGCCGTCGGCGAGATCTTGTAGTCGCAGCTCGCGCAGGAGCGCCGGCCGTCGGGCAAGGGCCATGATTTTAAACCGCCGCAGTGCGGGCAGACGAAGCCGGCGCCCCAGCGGAGCCAGTCGAGGTAGTCGAGACAGGCTCGATCGTCAGGAAACCACGCACGCATCTCGGCGTAGGAGCCTGGGTAGTCCTTGCCTCGAACGGGGGCGGCCACAGCGAGATTCTACTGTAGTCACGTGGATACCCCACTTTCGCTAATTCTCACCCGGGGGCCCGTAACCAAAAACATCGCACGTACGCAGGGCTTTCTCTGGCCAATTCGGCCGCCGCTGAACGTGGCCGAGGCCGGATCGTGCGCGGCGGAGGCGTGAATCGGCGCAACTTTTCGGTTAGCGGCCCCCCGGTGACGATGAGCGAAAAAGTTGGGCCGCGCGACTGGCCCGAGCGGCATCGGCGCGACCGCGCGGGCGACGCGACCGGCGCGACCGCGACCGAGGCGACCGGCGCGCCGAGGCGACCGGCGCGGCCGAGGGAAGTTGCGCGCGCCCGACGCGGCCGCCCCGGCCGCCGCGACCCAGCAAAGGTGCGCGCGAAACCCGCTATCGCGAGGTCGATGCGGTCGGGCGGAACGCGGGGCCGTGGCCCGGGATGATCAGGTCGGCGATCGCGAGGATCTCCGCGCGCGAGCGGTGGAGCGCGGCCGGGTCATCGGGCGCCTCGTCGTCGACCGTCGTCGAGTCGTTGAAGAAGGAGTGCGAGCATACGACGATGCCCTCGGGCGTTCCGATCACGACCGCGAGGTCCTGCGCGGTGTGGCCGGGCGTGCGCGCCAGCACGACCGACGGCGACAGGACCCGGCCGTCGCACTCGGAGTCTTCCCACTGCGTGCCGCGGTAGATGGCCCAGTGGTCGTGGATCGCGGCGTTCGGGAAGTGGCCGGCGTGGATCGTGTGATCGGGGTGGTGGTGGCCCAGCACGACGTCGGTGACGTCCTCGACCCGGACGCCGAGCGCCTCGAGCGGATCGAGGATGGACCGCGCCGAAGGGGCCATCCCGGGATCCACCACGATGACGACCGCGCCATCACGGATCAGCGTGCACGAGCTGGCGACGCCGCCACCGGTCGAGGTGAGGGAGCCTGGGAGCAGGACGTCGACGCGGGCCGTGCTGGCGGTGGGGGTGTGCATCGCCGAAGGCTACCTGCAACGTGGAGGTTCGTGGCCGTCAACGCCCTCGGCACGCGGGCGCTGCTAGACCGTTGCAATGACGACCCTGCAGCACCCCAGCACCAACGTGCCCGCGGACAGTGACGAGCTCGAAGAGGAGCGCCACCTCGAGCTCAACAAGGAGGTCGCGCGGCAGGTCGTCGACCGGATCTTCGTCAAGGGCGATGAGGCGGCGATCGACGAGCTGATCGCGCCGGATTTCCAGCCGTACACCTTCGGGCCGATGCCGCCGGGCCGCGACGGCCTCCGCGAGGGCATGCGTCGGGCGCACCAGGGCGTGAGCGATCCCGAGTTCGAGATCCACGACATGATCGCCGAGGGCGACAAGGTGGCCGTCCGGCTCACGACCAGCGCCCGGCACACCGGGACGTTCATGGGCCTGCCGCCCACCGGCCGGCGCTACTCGATCGACGAGATGCACATCTTCGGGATCGCGAACGGCCAGGTCGCAGAGCACTGGCACGTCTTCGACAAGGGCGATCTCATGCGCCAGCTGACCGACGAGCCGAAGGGCGGCGGGAGCGGCAGCCACCCGCGCGAGAACCGCGACGAGTGGGACATCGACTGAGCGCGAACATCGACTGAGCGCGCACAGCGACGGAGCGCGCACGGAACGCGCCCAGAGCGCGCGCCGGCGTCAGCTGAACGCCGCGACCACCGCCAGCACGCCGAACACGACGAGCGCCGCGCCCGAGATCCGGTTCACCCACAGCATCGCGCGCGTCGAGAAGCGCCCCCGCATCCAGCCGACGACGGAGCACAGGATCACCCACCAGAGCGTCGAGCCGAGCCACGCCGAGACGGTGATCACGGCCGCGTCGACGAAGCTGGAACCGGCAACCAGCCCGATGCCCGCGAACACACCCGCGTAGAGCACGATCGTCAGCGGGTTCGTCATCGTCAGGGCATAGATCGAGGCGAACGCGCCGACCATGCCCGGGCGCTCTGCATCGGGCGCAGCCGCGATGGGCACGGAGACCATCGTCCGGTAGCCCATGACCGCGATGATCGCGCCGCCGACGATCCCGAGGAGCACGTGCCCGGAGACCAGCAGCGAGGTGATCGCCGTGAGCCCGAACGCGGCGACGCCTGCGTAGGTGGCGTCGGCCGACGCCACCCCGAGCCCCGAGGCGAATCCATACCACCCGCCGTGGTCGATCGTCCGACGGATGACGAGCAGCGTGATCGGGCCGACGGCCATTGCGATCGTGAAGCCGATCACGAGACCGCGCAGCGGCAGCGGCAGCTCGATGTTCGCGAACATGTCGAGCGCACGGTAGCCGCGCCGGCTCCCGACGTCCGGCATACTGCGCGGACCCCGGCGAGCCAAGCCCAAGGAGCCCACCCACCCGATGTCCAACGCGTCCGACCACGCCAGCTGGAACCTCAGCCCGCGCGCCAAGATGGAGATCCTGCTGGCGATCCTCCTGGCGATGTTCCTGTTCGCCCTCGACCAGACCGT
>DASSHR010000149.1:0-11188 GCA_035692745.1 Candidatus Limnocylindrales bacterium
CCGCTCGGACCCCCGCTCGGACCCCCGAGGGGACCCCCGATCGGATTCCCGAGCGGTCGTCGGGGAGACGGGCGCGCGTGACCTCGCCGTGACCGTCGGCGTCGTCGTGGCCCTGGCGCGGTTCGCGCCCGACAGCTTCGCCTGGCCGATCGCCCTCGTGCTCCTTGCCGGCGTCGTGCTCGGCGCGCTGCAGATCGTGGCCGAGGCATCGCCGAGCGCCGCCACCGCCGGCGTGCCCGTGGAAAGCCTGATCCTGCCCGGCGCGGCGTCCCTCGCGGCCCTCGGCGCCGTCAGGCTCATCCCGATCGGCATCGCGCTCGCGCCCGCGATCGTGCTGGCGGGCGGGCTCGTCGGGCTCGCGATGGTCACCGAGCTGCGCATCGCCCGGGCGAGCGGGCCGCCTTCCAGCGCGGACCGGACCGCGGTGCTCATCGAGGTCCTCGTCATCGGCTTCCTGGGCTTCGCCGGCGTCGCGTCCCTGGTGCCCGGCGGCCTGCCGGTGCCCGGCCAGGGTGGGGGAGCGATCGGCGCGGATGGCATCGCGGTGCTCGCCCAGGCCGGCGGCGACGCGATCATCGGGTTCCTGCTGGCCTATCGCGTGGCCGCGCTGCGCTCCTCCAACCTCAGGGACGTGGCCTGGTTCGGGGTCACGGGCGCGGCGGTCGTCGCGATCGCCGCCGTGGCGCTCCGGTCCATCGAGATCCCGCGCATCCTCGGGCCGGCGCTGCTGGTCCTCGTGTTCTTCCTCTGGGACGCGATCCACAGCGGCGGCGCGGTCCGCCGGCGCGATCCGCTGCGGCGCTGGGAGACCCTCGCGCTCGTCGTCCTCGCGATCGTCGTCATCGGCTGGAGCGCGGGCATTCGCGGCTAACCGCGTCTACCGGCATACTTACCGGCCGCACCCGTGATTCCGCGCGCCCCCGAGACGGCGCCTGCCCGCCCCGAAAGGACCCGACGACCGTGACCTATTCCGAGACCGACCCGAACGCGAGCCCCGCCGCCGCGACGCGCGTCAAGCGCCAGCTGGCCGAGCAGGCCATCGCGAGCGCCGCCGCCGGCAAGTGGTCGGAAGCCGCCGACATCAACCGCAAGCTGCTCGAGCTCGCGCCCGAGGCGGAGGCCGAGAACCGGCTCGCGAAGGCGCTCTGGGAGCTCGGCGAGCTGGGTTCGGCTCGTGAGCACTACCAGGCCGCCCTTGCCCTCGACCCGACGAACCGCATCGCCGAGCGCAACATCGATCGGCTGCGCACGCTCCTCGTCGCCGCCGGCGAGAAGACCGTTCCGGCACAGGACGGCTCGAAGGCGCCCGTCCGGATCTTCGTCGAGGAAACCGGCAAGACCGGGTTCGCCCACCTGCTGGACCTGCCCGATGCGAAGAAGCTCGCCCAGGTCAACCCGGGCGACACCGTCGAGCTGACGCCCGAGAAGAACCGGCTGATCGCGTTCAGCAACGGGATGCGCATCGGTGTCGTCGAGCCGCGCGTCGCAGCCCGGCTGCTCAAGCTCATCGCCGACGGCAACAAGTACCTCGCCGGCGTGACCTCGCTCGGCGCGCAGGACGTGCGGATCATCATCCGCGAGATCTACCAGGATCCGCGCAACTACGGGAAGGTCAGCTTCCCGACCGCGGCGAAGTCGACCGACCTGCGCCCGTACACGAAGGGGACGCTGTTGCGCGAGGACGAGGAGATCGAGGAGGACCTCGAGGACGACGTCGAGGACGAGGAGATCACCGAGATCGACCGCGTCCTCCCGCCCGAGGACACCACGGACGAGGCCTTCATCGAAGAGACCGACGAGACAGACGAGCCATAGACCGCGCAGCCGCGCGACCTTGCTGCGTTGTCCCCCGTGCGGCGACGCTCACGCAGGCACGCGCCACGCGCGCTCCATCCCTGTCATCACCGGGGTTGATGAACACGTCTGATCGGCGGTTTCGTGACCAGGTAGCCGCTCGCCGCGACCCCCGCGACGCTGCATTGCGCGCGATTCGATCCGTCGCGGTGATCGATCTGGCCCGTTTCCATCGTCTGGAATCCTTCGGGGCCCCAGGTGCGAGGCCGGGGACGCGGAGCGCGTCACGTTCATCACCGGGAGTGATGACGGCCGCGGAGGTGGGGGCGTAGCCGCATAATCCGGCGCGATGGTGGGGCGGCTCCTGCTCTCGCGTGCCGAGCCCGGTTTCACCCTGCCCGCGTTCGAGCGGCTGGCGCCGCCGCCGGCGCGCGAGCTCGTCGATGCCCGGATCGAGGCCGGATCCGAGCCCGGTGACGTCGTCGCCGACCTGTTCGGTCGGGGCGGCTGGGTTGCACGCGCGGCGATCGATCGCAATCGGCGTGGGTTCAGCCTGGAATCGAGCCCGCTGACCCGGCTCCTCGCCGAGGTCGTCCTGCGCCCGCCGGACCTGCGCCACCTCGATGCGGCGTTCTCCTCGCTGTCGGCCTCGCCACAGGGCGAGACAAGCCTCCGGCTTTTCATCGCGGAGCTGTTCGCGACAAAGTGCGTGACGTGCGGCCGCACGGTCCCAGCCGACGAGCTCGAATGGCGAACGACCGACGCCGACCGCACCGACGCCGACCGCGCCGACCTCGGCACCGCCCACCCCGGCACCGCCCACCCCGGCACCGTCCTCCCCGAAGCCGCGCTCCAGAAGGTCCACTACCGGTGCCCCCTGTGCCGCGATCAGCAGGGGCGGAATGAGCACCAGGCCGTGGAGCCGACCGACGCCGACCGTGCCCGCGCGACCCGCGAGGTGGGCGCGGACGAAGTGCGCCGGCGCCTTCGCGAACGATTCCCCGTGCCGGAGGGCGGCGACCAGCTCGTCGATGCGATCCTCGCGCTCCACACGGATCGCCAGCTGGTCGGGCTCGCGGCGATCCTCGGCCAGATCGAGGGACACCTTCGGGCGGCCCCGGTCGAATCGGCCCTCCGGCTTGCGTTCCTGCACGCCGTGCTCCCCGCCAGCCGGCTCGGCCTCGCCGGCCCGAGGATCCCGGCGCTGCGCCTCGCCGGGGGCACGGTCAAGTCGACGCCGCCGGACCCGTGGCGCGAGCGGAACCCGTGGCTTGCGTTCGAGGACGGGTTCCGCCAGGTCCGCGCGTTCGTGCAGCGGCTGGAGAGCAACGCGCTCGGCCCGCTGGAGGCGCGCCTGAACACGGACCTGCGCAGCCTGGTCGAGGGCAGCGGCAATGCCGTGCTCCGGGTCATGACGCCCGGCGCCCTCGCGACCTTCGCCCGCGAGCCCGCGCCGCGGATCCGGCTCGTCCTTGGCCAGCCGCCCGCGCGCTTCAGCCAGGAGCGGCTCGGCGCCGCGTACCACGGCACGTGCTGGGCGCTCGGGCGGGAAGCCGCCGCGTTGCTGCCGCTGGAGCCGCTGCTCGGCTCCGCCGTGCGGGCACCGTGGTCGTGGCAGGCCGCGGCGATCCGGCGCGCCCTCGAGGCCGCAGCCCAGCACCTTGCCTCGGACGCCCGCGTCGTGCTCCTCCTCGAGCACGGCGGCCCGGAGGCGCTGGCTGCGGCGGTGCTCGGCGGCGTGGGGGCCGGCTACCGCCTGATCGAGGCCCGACTGACCGATGCCGACGACGAGGTCGGTGGCGTCGTCGAGCTCGTCCCGCCAGGTGGCGTGCTACCGCCGCCCGCACGGACCCGGGGCAATCAGCCGCTCGACCTGACCGAGGGCGGCAGGGGCGACCCGACGATGGTGCCGGGTGCCGGCATGTTCGCCGCGCCGGAGCGCATCGAGGCTCGACCGTTCTCGCCGCGTGAGGCCGCGCAGACGGTCCTCGAGACCGCAACCGAGGTTCTCCGGGCTCGTGGCGAGCCCGCGGGCTACGAGCGCCTGCTCGGCGAGGTGCTCGTCGGGCTGGATCGGTCCGGCCAGCTCCGCCGGCTCATCGCGACCGACTCGCCGCCATCCGCGAACACGGAGCCGGAGGACGGACCGCGTCCAGGGCCCGGCAGCGCGACCGCCGCGATCGGTGCGGATTCGCCGGTGCGCCCGACCCGCGTCCGCAACTTCGCGCAGCCCGCGCCGTCGCGAGATCCCGTCGACCGGCTCCTCGCGCTCGTGAACGACGAGCTGCATCGACCGATGCAGCAGCGCGTCATGGAGATCGAACCCGGCCGCTGGTGGCTGGGTGATCGCCGCGACCGCGACGCGGCCGCCATCCCGCTCGCCGATCGGGTCGAGTGGGCGGTGTACAGCCTCCTCTCCACGGCCGGCCCGATCTCGGAATCCGCCTTCTTCGAGCGCATCGCGTCATTGTTCTCGGGTCACGACCTGCCCGACGAGGCCCTGGTACGCGCCGCCCTTGCGAGCTACCGGAGCCCCGCTTCGACGCCGGCCCGCCTCATGACGAACGAGGACCTGCGGCGCCGCACGGCCGAGCACACGGAGCTGCTGGCGCACCTCGCGAACGGCGGGCACCGGCTCGGGATGCGGATCTGGCTCGGGCGCCGCGACCAGGCGAAGCGGATCGGCGAGCGCACCCTCGGCGACTACCTCGACCATCGCGAGCGCGAGCCGTGGTTCCCGACCAGCTCCTACGTCCCGAAGGAGGACGGCGAGGCGATCGACTGCATCTGGTACCAGCGCGGCGGCTCCGCGTTCCTGTTCGAGGTGGAGTGGACCGCGATGCTCGGCGACGTGCTCCTGCGGCGGCACGGCCGGATCCCGCCGGACGAGGGGATCGTTCGGTTCCTCGTGATCCCGCCGGAGCGGCGCGAGCTCGCGCGCCACAAGCTGGAGTCATCGCCGGTGCTGCGCGAGGCGATGGAGCAGTCGAACTGGCACGTCGTGCTCTGGCCCCACCTTCGTGCCTGGCTCGACCACGATCCGCCCACCCTCGCGGACCTCGAGCCGTACCTCGGTCTGGAGCCGGCCGTCGAGCGCCGGGCGGAGCAGCTCAACCTGTTCGAAGGCGGGAATTCGCTACCCTGACCCGACAGGGGGAGCACGCCGGGGGATGCCCGCTCGACTGCCCGGATTCGGAGGCGCACGTGCAGGAGCCACAGACCGTCGATCAGATCGCCGACGCGTTCTGGGAGCGGTTCAAGGCGCTGAGCCCGATCAGCGCGACGATCAACGGCGACACGCGCTACGACGACCAGCTGCCGGACGCGAGCGCCGAGGGCCGCGAGGCGTGGCGCCAGCTCGCGCAGGACATGCGCGACGCGGCCGCAACGATTCCGGACGACGGCCTGTCGGTCGAGGACCGGATCACGCGGGACGTGCTGGACGTGATCGGCGAGATCCAGCTGCTCGAGCTCGAGCAGCGCATGGACATGCTCCAGACCGTCGACCAGATGGGCGGCCCGCAGACGCTGCTGCCGCAGATCACGCAGTTCCAGTCGGCGGACACGCCGGAACGCCTGGAGCTGTTCCTGGCCCGCCTGCACGGCTACCAGAAGTACATGGCGGACAATCGCGAGATCCTGCGCGAGGCGCTCGCCACCGGCCTGACCGCGCCGCGGATCGTGACCCTGCGCACCATCGCGCAGCTGGAGCGGATGCTGGCCATCCCGATGGACCAGGCCGTGATCCCATCGATGGTGAGCGTGGCCAATGAGGCCGACCGCGAGAAGATCCGCGACGTCGTCCGGGACGAGATCTATCCGGCCGACGCCGCGTTCCTCGAGGCGCTGCGGGGCGAGTACCTGGCCGCGTCCCGGGAGGAGAACGGCCTCTGGTCCGCGCCCAACGGCGACGTCCTGTACGCGACCCAGATCCGGCGCTGGACGACGCTCGACCAGGATCCCGAGGACGTGCACGACATCGGCCTGCAGGAGCTCACCTCGATCGAGATCGAGCGGAAGGCGATCGCGGAGGCAGCCGGATTCGGTGACGACACCGCGGCGTACCGCGCGTCCCTTGCCTCCGATCCCACCAACCAGGCGGGCACCAAGGAGCAGCTGATCGGCCGCGCGACCGAGGACATCGAGCGCGCCCACGAGCTCGCGCCCCGGATGTTCCGCAACATCCCGGTGTCCCAGTGCCGGGTCATCCCGGTCGAGGAGTACAAGGAGCGCGACGCGCCGTTCGCGTACTACTACCCGCCGTCGGCGGACACAACGCGGCCCGGCACGTACTACGTCAACACGTTCGACCTGCCGTCGCGGACGTTCTCGCGGCTCGCCTCGACGACGTACCACGAGGCCATCCCGGGCCATCACTTCCAGATCGCGCTCGAGAGCGAGAACACGAAGCTCAACAACTTCCGGCGCTTCGCCGCCCGCTATGCCGGCGGCGCGTACGTCGAGGGCTGGGGCCTGTACGCGGAGCGGCTCGCGGACGAGATGGGCCTGTACCGGAACGACGCCGAGCGCTTCGGCATGCTCGACGCCCAGGCGTGGCGCGCCGCTCGCCTCGTCGTCGATACGGGCATGCACGCGCTCCGCTGGACCCGCCAGCAGTCGATCGACACGCTCCTCGCGGCGGGCCTCACCGAAACCGACGCCGTGATCGAAACGGACCGCTACATCTGCTGGCCGGCGCAGGCCCTGACCTACAAGACGGGCCAGCGCGAGATCGAGCGGTTGCGTCGCGAGATCGCCGCCCGTGACGGCGCCGCGTTCGACCTGCGCGAGTTCCACGACCAGGTGATCGGCCACGGCTCGTTGCCGCTCGCGACGCTCGCTCGCGAGCTGCCCACGTGGGTCGCCACGCCCGCCTGAGCCTCCGCGAATCTGCGGATTTCGCAGGGATTGGCGACGAAACCTGCGAATCGGTGCTTTGACGGGCCGCTGGGGCGCGTGGCACGATGGGAACAACAGCAAGCCGCGCCCGCGGCAGCAAGGAGTCCCATGCCCGCCTCCCAGCCGCCCAAGCTCAAGCGGCAGCGCCAGCTCGACCTCTACCACCGCGCCCTGAGGACCATGCCCGGGGGCACGGATTCGAACTTCCGCGCCTGGGGTGAGGACACGATCTACGTGGATCGCGGCCAGGGCGGCCGCGTCTGGGACCTGGACGGCAACGAGTTCATCGATCTGCGCATGGGCTACGGGCCGGTGATCCTGGGCCACGGCGACGCCCGCGTGGACGACTACGTCAACGAGCGCATGCGACGCGGCGTCAGCTTCTCGCTCACCTCGGAGGACGAGGTCGAGGCGATGGAGCTCATCAAGGAGATGACCGGCTGGATCGGCAAGGCCCGCATGACCGTGTCGGGTACCGAGGCGACGATGCACGCGATGCGCGTCGCCCGGGCCTACACCGGGCGCAGCAAGATCGTGAAGTTCGAGGGCCAGTACCACGGCGTCCACGACTACGCCCTGATCTCGGTCACCCCGAACGACATGGCCGAACTCGGCGACGAGGAGAACCCGGTTGCCCTGGCCTGGGGCCGCGGCATCCCCGAGGTCATCACCAGGACGATCGTGCCGGCGCGGTTCAACCGGATGGACGTCCTGCGCCGGATCTTCGAGCGCGACGGAGACGACATCGCGGCGGTGATCGTCGAGCCGATCCTCGGCAACGCGCAGGCGATCCTGCCGCGCGAAGGGTTCCACCAGGAGATGCGAGCGCTGACGAAGGAGTTCGGCGCACTGCTGATCTTCGACGAGGTCAAGACCGGCTTCCGGGTCGCGAAGGGTGGCGCGGCCGAGCTGTTCGGCGTGACGCCGGACATCGCGACCTACGCGAAGGCCATCGGCAACGGCTACCCGGCTGCAGCATTCGCCGGGACCGACGAGGTCATGTCCGTCCTGCCCGACAAGGTCAGCCACGGCGGCACGTACGCGGGCAACCGCGTGGCTGCCGCCGCCGCGGTCGCGACGCTCAGGATCCTCCGGGACACGGATGCGCTGGAGTCCATCCACCAGGTCGGTCGCTCCGTGCAGGCGGGCCTGTCCGAGGTGATCAACGAGCGTGGCCTGCCCCATGTGTTCACGGGCCATCCGGCGATGTGGGGCGTGATGTTCACCGAGCAGGCGCCGAACGAGTACCGCGACTGGGCCAGCTCGGACCACGACCTGTACGACGCGGTCGCGCTCGGCATGCACGTTCGCGGCGCGATGCCGGAGCCCGATTCACGGGAGCCGTGGTTCTTCTGCGAGGCGCACGCCCACGAGGACGTGGTGGACCGGATCGTCACGATCTTCGAGGACTCGCTCGACGCAGCGCTCGAGGCCCGTGCCGACGGCACCTTCGTCCACGCGGACCTGGGCATGGGCACCGGGGAGCACGTCTCGGCGCCGGCGAGCTAGCGACCCGCCGAGGCCGGCCCGCGGCCATCGCGAGGCTACCCTCCGGGAATGGACTTCACCAAGCCGCCGCTGTCGACCCTGGTCGAGATCGCCAGGGTGAACCTCGTCCCAATCGTCCTGATCGTCGTCGTGGCGTTCGTGCTGCTGCGCGCCTCCAAGCTGTTCGTCCATGGCGTGGTGAAGACGCTGATGGATCGCGAGGCGACGGAGGGAACGGCGCAGGAGCTCTCCGCGGTCGAGCTGAAGAAGCGCATGGACACGCTGGATGGCCTCGGCGGCAACGTGCTCCGGTTCTTCATCGTGATCATCGCCGGCCTGATGGTGCTGCGGACGTTCGACCTCGACATCGGGCCGGCCATCGCCGGGCTCGGCGTGGTCGGCGTGGCGGTGGGCTTCGGAGCGCAGAACCTCGTGCGCGACTACCTCAACGGCGCCCTCATCCTGATCGAGAACCAGTTCAGCAAGGGCGACGTGATCCGCGCGGCCGGCGTCTCCGGCACCGTCGAGGACTTCAGCCTCCGACGAACCACGCTCCGCGACCTCGACGGCGTGGTGCATACGGTGCCCAACGGCGAGATCTCCGTGGCCTCGAACCTGACCCGCGTCTGGGCGCGCATCAACCAGGACGTGACCGTGGCGTACGGCACGGACATCGACAGGGCGATCGATGTCGTGGACGAGGTCGGCAAGGCCATGGGCGCGGATGCGACCTGGAAGCGCCGAATCCTCGAGGCGCCGCGCGTCGATCGGGTTGCCGCCCTCGCGGAGTACGGGGTGACGCTCAAGATTCTCGGCACGGTCCGGGCGCCGGACCAGTGGGCCGCCGCGGGCGAGCTCCGCAAGCGCCTGCTCTCGGCGTTCAAGGCGAACGGCATCGAGATCCCGCGGCCGCAGCGCGTGATCCTGTCACGCGAGCCCGGTACCCAGGAGCCGGGCGCGTTCCCGTCACCCGACGACGCCGCGCTCGACCCGGGCGCGGACGCCCTCGACGCCTGACGGCTGGTAGGATCGGCCGACGAAGCGACAGGGAGGCTCCGTGGCCGTCGACGCGTCCGATCAGCGCGACCCAGCAGCACCCGAGATCGAGAACCTGCTGCACGAGCAGCGGACGTTCCCGCCCACCCCGGAGTTCGCCGCGCAGGCGAATGCGAAGGCCGGCCTCTACCTCGAGGCCGAGCAGGATTTCGAGGCATTCTGGGCGAAGCTCGCGCGCGAGCGCATCAGCTGGTTCAAGGACTTCGACACGACCCTCGAATGGGACTTGCCGTTCGCCCGCTGGTTCGATGGCGGCCTGCTGAACGTCTCGTACAACTGCGTCGACCGGCACGTGGAGGCCGGCAACGGCGGCAAGGTCGCCTACCACTGGATCGGCGAGCCGGGCGACACCCGCACGATCACGTACGCGGACCTGTACCGGGAGGTCCAGAAGACCGCCCGGGCCCTCGACGCGCTCGGCGTCGGCAAGGGCGACCGCGTCGCGATCTACATGCCGATGATCCCGGAGCTGCCCATCGCCATGCTCGCCTGCGCCCGCATCGGCGCGCCGCACACGGTCGTGTTCGGCGGCTTCTCCGCGGAAGCGCTCGCCGGCCGCATCAACGATGCGGAGGCCAAGCTCGTGATCACCGCCGACGGCGGCTGGCGGCGGGGCAAGCCCGTCGCGCTCAAGCCCGCGGTCGACGAGGCGCTGCAGTCCACCCCGTCGGTGCACAACGTGCTGGTCGTCCAGCGCCTGGGCGAGCACGCCACGATCACGAACATGGTCGACGGCCGCGACCACTGGTGGCACGACATCGTCGATGCCCAGGAGCCCGACTGCGCACCGCTGCCGCTCGACAGCGAGCACATGCTGTACCTGCTGTACACCTCCGGCTCGACGGCGAAGCCGAAGGGCATCTTCCACTCGTCGGCGGGCTACCTGCTGGGCACCGCCTACACCCACGAGATGATCTTCGACGTCAAACCCGACGACGTGTACTGGTGCGCCGCCGACATCGGCTGGGTGACCGGCCACTCGTACATCGTGTACGGCCCGCTCGCGAACGGTTCGACCAGCGTCATGTACGAAGGCACGCCCGACACGCCGAGCTGGGAGCGCTGGTGGGACATCATCGAGCAGTACAAGGTCTCGATTCTGTACTGCGCGCCGACGGCGATCCGCGCCTTCATGAAGCAGGGCGAGGAGCATCCGAGGCACCACGACCTGTCCTCGCTGCGAGTGCTGGGGTCCGTCGGTGAGCCGATCAACCCGGAGGCGTGGCTCTGGTACCACGAGCACATCGGCGGCGGGAAGACGCCCATCGTCGACACGTGGTGGCAGACCGAGACCGGCCAGATCCTGATCTCGCCGCTGCCCGGCGTGACGACGACGAAGCCCGGCTCTGCGACCTTCCCGTTCCCGGGCATCCAGGCCGACGTCGTCGATGCGCGTGGCGAGTCCGTCCCGCTCGGTGGTGGCGGGTACCTCGTCCTGAAGCGGCCCTGGCCGGCGATGCTGCGCGGCATCTACGGCGACCCGGAGCGGTACAAGGCCACGTACTGGTCGCGCTTCCCGGGCATGTACTTCGCGGGCGACGGCGCCAAGCGCGATGAGGACGGCTACTTCTGGCTGCTCGGACGGGTCGACGACGTGATGAACGTGTCGGGACACCGGCTGTCGACGACCGAGATCGAGAGCGCGCTGGTCTCGCACCCGTCGGTGGCCGAGGCAGCGGTCGTCGGCGGCCCCGACCCCGTGACCGGCGAGGCGATCAACGCGTTCGTGATCCTGCGCAAGGGCATCGATCCGACCGCGGCGCTGGGCAAGGAGCTGCGCAACCACGTCGCGACGAAGATCAGCCCGATCGCCCGCCCGAAGTCCCTGATGTTCACCCCGGACCTGCCGAAGACCCGCTCCGGCAAGATCATGCGTCGCCTCCTGCGGGACATCGCCCAGGGCAAGGCCCTCGGCGACACGACGACCCTCGCCGACGCCGGCGTCGTCGAG
>DASSHR010000150.1:0-1760 GCA_035692745.1 Candidatus Limnocylindrales bacterium
CCTGCAGGGCGAGCGCGGACCGAGGCCGCGATCGAAATCGAACCGGAAACGAACCGCCGGCCCCGGGAGCCGGGGTCGGCGTTCGCGCGACGAACCAGTGGCAGCGGCTAGAGGATGCCGCGCTCCGCGAACGCGGCTTCCGCCAGCGCGGCCTCGCCGGCGCCGTAGAGATCGTTGACGGCGGCGACGATCCGCGTCGCGAGATCCGGCATCGTCGTCCCGACCCAGTCGAACTGGGCACGCAGGATCGCCGTGTCGGCGTGCGTGGCGCCGATCGCGCCGCGCAGGTTCCACAGCGCGTGCGACCAGATCGTGCCGTCGCGATGGACCTCGCCGCTCAGGTCGTCGGGGTACATGCGGGTCGAGTCGAGCCGGCGCAGGCAATGCACCGGACCCGCCGTGTACGAGATCGAATCCCACTCGGCGATGCACTCCGGATCAGGCTCGCCGCCGGTCGCCCACTCGGAGACGGTGGCCGCCCAGTAATCGCCGAAGCCCTCGGAGATCCCGCCCGCCTCATTCGAGGAGAAGAAATCTGCCGACTGGCTGAAGTGGATCTGGTGGCCGAGCTCGTGGAGGATGACCTCGCCATCCTCGGCGTCGTCGACCCCGCCCTTGCCGAACCGCAGCTCGTCCTTCGGATGGTCGGTGGCGAACGAATTGTCGACGCCGTACTGGTTGAGTCGAACGAGCTGGCTGTCACCGTTGATGACCCGCCACAGCCCAGACGCCTGCGTGAAGCCAAGGCTCTGCGTGTACGCCTGGGACGTCGTGACCCAGTAGTAGGCCATGACCTGCTCGAAGCGGTCGTCGTGGCGGGTGTAGTCGAACGTGCAGTCGGTGGAGTAGGCGGAATCGCCCGTCTCGCCGAGCACGGTCGCGTACTGGCCGCGGAGGTACCCGCTGCCGTCGAGGCCGGTGAGGGTGACGGAGACGCGCTGGTCGTTCAGGAGGTCGTAGTCGGCGTCCTTCTGGTCGGTCAGGCCGTCGTACGTGCCGAGGGTGACGACGGGATTCGGCATGAAGACCATGCCGCTGCCGGTGGTGCAGCCCGTGTCCTGCTTGGCCAGGGCGAGTGGCGCGACCGGTGCGCCGATCGCGAGCGCGGCAAGCGCGGCAACCACGGCCGCGGTGAGCGCGCGGCGAGAGACTCGAATCACGGGGCCTTCCTCCAAGCCTGCGTGCCGGCGCGGTCGTGTCCCCGCCCGGATCGATGCGGACCGTCGATCGTGGTCCGCGGCCACCGTAGGACGGCACCGCGGAGGCGTCAAACGGGCCGGACCGCGCCGGCCGCGGCGGCCGCGCCATCGAGCAGCCAGCGCATCCCGGCCGCGGGTGCGTACATCCAGGACGGCAGGTACGTTGCCGCGTACGCGAACTCGTACAGCTCCTTCTCGACCTCGAGCGCGTGCAGCAGACGCGTGTCGAGACGCACACTGAGCCCGAGCGTCGCGGCCTCCGCCGCATAGCCCTCCAGGAACGTCGAGCGCATCGCGGCGAGCCACGCCTCGATCGGCGGGTCGGCAGCCGAGGTGCCCGCGATGACCTCCTCGATCGGGGCCCCGGACCGGCGCATCCCGCTCCGCGCGACGTGGTCGAACGATCGGAGCATGGACGCGAGGTCCCGCAGCGGCGTGTCGAGCCGGCGCCGCTCGGCCACGGATCGGGTCGGCTCGCCCTCGAGGTCGCCGATCAGGAACCGGTCCCCGTCGCGCAGCAGCTGGCCCAGGTGAAGGTCGGCGTGGATTCGCTGCAACCCG
>DASSHR010000151.1:0-4040 GCA_035692745.1 Candidatus Limnocylindrales bacterium
AGCTCGCCTGGAGATGAGGTTCCCCACCGGGTTAACCGGGTAAGACCGCAGGTAGACCACCTGCTTGATAGGCCGCATGTGGAAGTCCGGTGACGGATGAAGCTGAGCGGTACTAATGGTCGAGGGCTTGACCACTTCAGCTTCTGACCCAGGGTCAGAGGCCTGAGCGATCGGGCTATCGGAATCCCAAACCACAACACACGAGATCGTGGATCTCGAGACGTCTCGGCGCCCGCGTTGCGAGCACTCGCTCGCGCGCACGGACGCAGCCGATCACATCCAGCAGCAGGATGCTGGTGACGCTAGCGGAGAGGCCATACCCGTTCCCATCCCGAACACGGAAGTCAAGCTCTCCAGCGCCGAAGATACTGAGAGGGCAGCCTTTCGGGAAAATAGGTCGTCGCCAGCATCTTGTGCTTTCCGGCGCAGTTCGCTCCACGGGAATCCGGGCACGCGCGGACGCGCCACTGCCGAGGGCGGGGCCGACCCGTCCTCGTGCTCGCTGCGGCGGCTATGCTGCCGCCGTGACGCTTCCCGGACCTGACCAGCGCCTCACCCCGCGCTCCGCGGAGGACGAGGCGTCCGCCTCCCCTGGTCCACGCGGCTGTCCGTTCCTGCTTGCCGAAGGTGGGGGTTGGCGGCTCGGTCTCCCGGCCAGGGAGCATCAGTGCACTGCCGTCAGTCCCGCGGCCGCGCTGTCGCTCGAGAAGCAATCGCGGCTGTGCCTGACCGCGGCGTTCCCGAGCTGTGCGACCTACCTGGCGTCCATGGAGGCGCGCGGCAATCGCCTGGGGGTTCCTGCCGGCGAAACGGCGACCCGCTGGGGCCTGGCCCGAACGACCGCGGTCATCGAGGATCCGGGAGGCGTGCGGTCGCGCATCGTGGGGGCATTGACCGATCGGGGCCGCTGGCCGGCGGTCCCGGCCGTGCTGCTCCTGACCGGGCTGATCGTGCTCGGCCTCTCCGGAATTCGAGGGACGCCGGCGTCCGCCGTTGCCTCGCCGTCGCCGAGCCACCCCAGCGTGGCCGCCACCCCGACGCCGCGAGTCACCGCGACTCCAGCCGAGACACCCACGGCCACGCCGACAAGCGTGGCGACGACCGCTCCAACCTCGATCCCGACCACCGCTCCGACCGTGAAGCCCTCAACCGCGCCCACGACCGGGCCGACCGCATCGTTCCGGCTGTACACCGTCAAGAGCGGCGACACGTTGAGCGCGATCGCCGCCACCTTCGGGACGACGTCGCGCGCGATCGCGGACCTCAACGGGATCAAGGTGAGCACCACGCTCCACATCGGCGATGTCCTGAAGATCCCGACCAGCTAGGGCGCCGCCCGACGACAACCGCGGGTCAGCGCTGGCAGCCCCGGCACCAGGTCGTGGCCTCGCTTCTCGAGCTCACCTCGCTGAGGCGCGTCCCGCAGCGTGGGCAGGGTTCACCGCCCCGCAGGTGGACCGCCAGGAAGTCACGGAGCTGTTTCTCGAACGTCGGCGGAACGCGTTCGCGCAACGTCTCGATCGCGCGCGCGAGCGTCGCGCGCATCGCGGCATAGAGCGCGTCGATCTCCTCGGGCGCCAGCGACGACCGTCGACGGAACGGACTCAGCTTGGCTGCGTGCAGGATCTCGTCGCTGTAGGCATTGCCGATCCCGGCAACGAACGCCTGGTTTCGCAGCAGCGACTTCAGCTCGCCTGGGTGCCGGCGGATGCGATCGCGCCACACCTCGAGCGTGAGCGCGGGGTCATCCGCGTCAGGGCCCTGCTCGGCGTCCTCGAAGGCGACGACGGGTCGTGAGACGCCGGCGGGCAGCACATACACCTTGCCCATCTGGCTCGGATCGCGGTAGCGAATCTCGGCCTCGCCATCGGCCGCCGGGAGCCAGGCCGCGCCCTTCGTCCACGCGGCGGCCTTCGGGGCGCGCCCGGGGCGGGGTCCGAATCGCAGGATCATGGCCGTGGCCTGCGGCAGCTTGTCGCCTGGCGCCGCGAGCTGGAACCGGCCCGTGAGCATCGCGTTGACCGCGATTCGATCGCGCGTGAGATCGAAGACGATGAACTTGCCGCGTCGGCGGACGCCGGTCAGCGTCTGGCCAACGAGCGCGGCAAGCTCTGCTGGCGTGCCGCGAACGGCGAGCGGCGCGGGAGCCTCCGCAGCGCTGATCGGTCGGCCCACGAGGGCCGCCTGGAGCGCATCGGCGACGATCGCCAGGTCGGGCAGCTCGGGCACGGAACCACGATTGTAGCGGCGCGAAGGGGCGTGCTAGACTCCGCGGGCCCTTCGGGGCGGAACAGCACGAACATGCGCCCAACCCGATTGTGACGTCGAAGGAGCGGACCGCGAGCCATCAGACCTGCGGACCACTGATCGAACGACTGACGGCCTGGGCGACGTGCCCGGGCCGTTTCGCGTTTCGGAGGAGCCCCTGGACAGGAGATTGAATTGACCGAAGAGCAACAGGGCGGGACGATGGAGCCGACCGAGGCGAACGCCGAGGCGACCAGCTCCGCGCCGACCGACGGCACCGTTGCGGTCGCCGACGAGCCCGCCACCAGCCAGGCCCTCGACACCGAGGCAATGGCAGACGACACCGCCGCGACCGACACGGCGCCCGCCGAGGAATCGGTCCCGGCCGCCGAGGCGCCCGCAATCGCGGACGAGGCACAAGGTGCGATGGACGCGACCGACACGGCCGATGCGCCGGCGGCCGCCGACGACGACGCGGCAGATGCGTCCGTCGCCGAGGCAGATGCGCCAGCCGCCGAGGCAGATGCGCCAGCCGCCGAGGCAGAGGCTGCACCTGCCGCCGAGGCAGCGGCCACGCCGGCCGTCGACGCCGAGGCCGCGCCTGCCACGGCTGAGCCTGCGCCCACTTCAGCAGAGCCCGCCCCCGTCGCACCCGTGCGCGCGAAGCCGACCGGCCCCGAGCCGACCACGATGGAGGAGCTGCTCGCGGAGCAGGACGCCGACATCAAGAGCTTCAAGCACGGCGACGTCGTCGAGGGTTCGGTCGTCCGGATCGACAAGGATGAGATCCTCGTCGACATCGGGGCCAAGAGCGAAGGCGTCGTCAGCAATCGAGAGCTCTTCGGACGCAACACCGAGACGCAACCGGCCCTGAACATCGGCGACACGGTCCTCGTCTACGTGCTCCAGCCGGAGTCGCCGGAGGGCCACGTGGTCCTCTCGCTGCGGCGCGCCGGGCTCGAGCGCAAGTGGCGCTCGATGCAGGAGCAGTTCGAGGCAGGCGTCATCATCGAAGCCCCGGTCATCGACCACAACAAGGGCGGCCTCATCGTCGACTGCGGCATTCGCGGCTTCGTGCCGATCAGCCAGATCGTCGACTTCCCGCGCCGTCCCCAGAACGACCAGCCGCGCGACGCCGCGCAGGAGATCGCCGAGAAGCTCCAGCCGTTCGTCGGCCGGAAGCTGCGGCTCAAGATCCTCGAGGTCAACCGCAAGGCCAACCGCCTGATCCTGTCGGAGAAGGTGGCGCTGTACGAGGAGCGCCGCGAGAAGCGGGACGAGCTCTTCAGCAGCCTGCAGGTCGGCCAGAAGGTCACGGGCAACGTTCGTTCGATCGCGCCGTTCGGCGTGTTCGTCGACCTCGGCGGCATCGACGGCCTGGTCCACAAGAGCGAGCTCTCGTGGAACAAGGTCAACAACCCCGAGGGCGGCTATCGCGTCGGCGAAGAGGTCGAGGCCGAGGTCATCGACATCAACCACGAGCGCGGCCGCATCAGCCTGTCGATCCGACGGCTGCAGCCGGATCCGTGGCACTCGACCGTCGCCGACTTCAAGGTCGGGGACATCATCGACGGCACGGTCACCAAGCTCGTCAACTTCGGCGCGTTCGTTCGCGTGCGTGACGGCCTCGAGGGCCTGATCCACATCAGCGAGCTCTCGAACCAGCGCGTGGCCCACCCGGGCGACGTGGTGCACGAGGGCCAGAACCTCAAGCTCCGGATCATCAGCCTCGACTCCGAGCGCCATCGCCTGGGGCTCAGCCTCAAGCAGGCCGAGGAGGCCCCGGCGCGCCC
>DASSHR010000152.1:0-3465 GCA_035692745.1 Candidatus Limnocylindrales bacterium
CTCCGGGACGCCTTGTCCGTGACGCGGCGTCCCTCGCCCGGCCCGACGCCGTAGGGCCGGCGGAGCCGGACGTGCCACTCGCCCTCGCGGACCTCGAGCTCACCGAGCTGCGTCGTCGACAGCTTGGCGATCAGGGCCGGCAGGAGGTCGTCGGCGAGTCGGGCGATCGCCGCGTGGTCGGAACCGCGGTCTGACTTCGGCATCGATCAGACCTCCTCGCTTGCCGGCGGCTCGTCGCGCCGTGACGGTCCCGACGGTGGCGTGCCCATCGACCAGCGCGTCGGGTCGAGCAGGTCGCGGAGGCGATCGGTGAGCCCGCGGTTGGGCGGCGGTGCCACGACGGCCGCGGCGACCTCAGTGTACGGGCCGAGGGCGCGATAGCGGCGGTAGCGAGCCTCGACGAGCTCCTCGGGCGTCATCTGGGCGAGTCGGTCCAGCTCGCCGATGATCACGCTCCGCAGGCGGCGCGCGGTCTCGCGCTTGTCGGCATGCGCTCCCTCGCCGGGCTCGGGCACGACCCGATCGATGACGCCGAGCTCGAGCTGGTCCTGCGCGGACATCCGCATCGCCAGGGCGGCCGCCGGGGCCTCCTCGGCAGTCCGCCACAGGATCGAGGCGCAGCCCTCCGGCGAGATCACGGAGTACACGGCATTCTCGAGGGCGATCACCGTGTCCCCGACCGCGATCGCGAGCGCGCCGCCGGAGCCGCCTTCGCCGGTGATGATCGCCACGATCGGCGTCCGTAGCCGGCTCATCAACCCGATCGACCGGGCGATCGCCTCCGCGATGCCACGCTCCTCCGATTCCGGGCCGGGATGGGCGCCGGGGACATCCACGAACGTCACGATCGGCAGGTTGAACCGCTCCGCGAGCTCGAACACGCGCATGCCCTTCCGATAGCCCTCGGGATGGGGCATGCCGAAGTTGCGTCGGATGTTCTCCTCGGTGTCGGCGCCCTTCTGCTGGCCGACGAAGGCGATCCGGCGGCCGTCGATGCGGGCGAAGCCCGCGACCATCGCCGCGTCGTCGCCGAAGCCGCGATCGCCGTGCAGCTCGATGACCTCGTCGGCCATCTCCTCGAGCAGGTCGAGGGTGCGTGGGCGGGCCAGGTTGCGGGCGAGCTGGACGCGTTTCCACATCGCCGCCTTCGGATCGAGGCCGGCGTCCTTGTCCTCGTGCGATCGGCCGAGCAGGCGGTCAACCATGGTGCGTTGCCTCGCCGCTGCCGCTGCCGCTGGCTGCGTGGCCGTCGCCGTTCGACCCGCCGCCGCTGCCGTTACCGCTGCCGTTGGATCCGTTGCCGCCCACCACCGCGCCCGTCGCGGCATCGGCCACCGCCCCTGCCGCGCCGACGACCACGCCCGCGGCGCCCGTCACGGCGGACCCCGCCGCACCCACGACCGTCGACAGCAGCGCCCCGATCGGGCTGAGGGCAGACCGCTGGTCGACGTCGAGCAGCTCCGCGGGGCGCATGAACCGCAGCAACGCCGCGATCTCGCCACGCAGCGCCCGCCGGTGGACCACACGGTCGACGAAGCCGTGCTCGAACAGGAACTCGCTGCGTTGGAAGCCCGGCGGGAGCTCCTGCGAGATCGTGCCCGCGGACACCCGCGCACCCGCAAAGCCGATGAGCGCATTCGGCTCCGCGAGGTTGATGTCACCGAGGACAGCGTACGAGGCGAAGACGCCACCGGTCGTCGGGTCCGTCATGACGCTGACGTACGGGACGCGGGCCGCCTTCAGCCGCTCCAGCACCGCGCACGTCTTCGCGAGCTGCATGAGCGCCAGCGTGCCTTCCTGCATCCGCGCGCCGCCCGAGGCCGAGACGACGATGAGCGGCATCCGGTTGACCAGGGCGTCCTCGGCGGCGCGGGTCACCTTCTCGCCCACCACGGCACCCATCGAGCCGCCCATGAACCCGAAGTCCATGACGCAGATCGACACCGGGACGCTCTCGATCGCGCCGAGCCCGCGGACCGCGGCATCGCGCATGCCCGTCTGGCTCTGGGCGGTCGAGACGCGCTCCGGGTACGGCCTGGAATCGACGAAGCCGAGCGGATCGACCGACTGGAGGCCCGCGTCGCGCTCCTGGAACGAGTTCGGGTCGAGGAGCATCTGGAGGCGTGCGGCGGCCGACAGCCGGAAATGGTGGTCGCAGGTGGGGCACACCCGGTCGGACTTCTCGAGCTGCTTGTTGAACAGCATCTCCGAGCACGACGGGCACTTCGTCCAGAGGTCCGGGGGGTACGCGTCGCGGCGAGGCCGGAAGGACGGCAGCTTGATCGGCATGTGTGTGCTGCCCCCTACGCCCGGCGGAGGTCGTGGGCCGCGCGGATTGCGCGAGCCATCGGCGAGGTTCGGCGGCGCCACGCGAGCCAGGCACCGGCAAGGCTCAGGGCGGAGGCCGCCACCGCGCCGCCGATGATCAGCGGCCGGCCCGGGGCGCGATCTGCGTCCCCATCGACCGCCGTCAACGGATCCGGGGACGCCGTCGGCAGGCCGCGGAACGGCACGACGCTCGCGCCGCCACCGACGCCGGCGGCCATCGGCAGCCGCATCGAGGCGGCCACCTGCGCGAGGCGGAGGGCGAGGCGCTCCTCGAACCGGAACGAGGGGTGGAAGCGGGGCAGGTCCGTCGACAGGCGGCGGGAGATGGCCCGCACCGCGGCGCCCACCTCGGAGCCGGGATCGCCGAGCAGCGCATCCGGGCGCGGCTGGACCGCCAGCAGGGAGTCGAGGTAGCGGTCCGTGATCAGCGCCTCGACCTCACCGTGCTCGGCGGGGCCGTGGCCGGCGAGGGTCACGTCGCGCGTCCGGTCTTCTTCCCGCTCGTTCGCTCGACCGCCCCATCCAGCTCCTTCGCCACGCTGCGCAGCGCGCGATGGATGAGGACCCGGACCGTGCCCTCGGACTTGCCCAGCACGCCCGCGATCTCCGCGGTGCTGAGCTCGTCCACGAAGCGCAGGACCATCGCCTGGCGCCGCTCACCGGGCAGTCGCCCGACCGCACGCCACGCCTCGCGCGCCTGGTCGCGCCGGACCGCCTCGTCCTCCACGTTGAGGGGGTCGGACACGATCGAGGCCAGCGTGTCGCCGATCGGCTCCGTGGGCCGACGGCGGTAGCGGCGGCGCTCCCCCGCCACCTCGTTGCGCGCGATCTGGAAGAGCCAGACGCGGAACGTGGACGCGCCATCGCCGTCGGCGGGGCGGGCACGCTCCTCGAAGCGCTCGAGGTTCGTGAGGGCGGAGACGAAGGTCGCCTCCGTGGCGTCTTCGGCGGCGTGGTGGTCGCCGAGCTCGTAGTAGGCGTACGAATACACGCGGGCCAGGTACCTGCGATACAGGGCGTCGAACTTGGCCGGATCGCTCTTGGCGGCGTGGACCAGCGGGCGGTCCTGGTCGAGATGGGCGAGCCGGGGGACGGCGTCCTTCGCCGCACCCGATCTCCACAATGCCCGGCGCGCCA
>DASSHR010000153.1:0-4371 GCA_035692745.1 Candidatus Limnocylindrales bacterium
CGACCGCGCGGCACGCCGCATCGGGTATGCAATCGGCATGACCAGCGCCAAGACGCCCTGGCGCGCCCGGCGGGCTGCTCCGCCCGAGCCAGCGCCCGATCCCGCGGTCGAGCCGGATGGCACCGTGACCGGGGTCGCGCGGGGCGGCCTCGGCACCGCCGCGAACCTCGAGGACACGCAGCTCTACGCGGTCGAGGACCTCCAGGCGCTCCCCGCGCCCGCCCGCGTGGCGGCTCCTGCGGTGGCGGTCGCGCAGCCGACAACGGTCACGCCGGTGTCGCCGGCGGCGGTGACGCCGGCGACGGTCACGCGGGCGACGGTCACGCGCGCGGTACCGGGCCCGGGCCCGCGAGGGCTGCGCCTCACGGGCGGCGCAATCGCGGCGGTGGTCCTCGCCGCGGTCGTGGGCGGCGCGACGCTCCTGGCCCTCGCCGGCGGCGCGCCCGGCAGGGCCACCTCACCCACCGACGCCCTGGCGTCGCTCGGCGCAACCTTCGCGCTCGAAACGGCGCCCGCGAACGGCGGTGCTGGCGGCGGAGGCGGCGGGAACGGCGGTGGCAACGGGCATGGCGGCGGCGGAGGCAACGGTGGCGGAAACGGCCACGGCCATTAGCCCCGTCGATCGTCAGAACGACCATCGCCGTACGCTGGCGCCATGAAGCAGCCACGCAATCCCGACACGATCCATGCGCCACTCGGGCGCTACGTTCACCAGATCGAGGTCAGCGGCGAGGGTCGAACGCTGTATCTGGCCGGCCAGATCGGCATGCGACCGGACGGCTCGGTGCCGGACGATGCCGTCGAGCAGCTCGGCGTCGCGCTGGAGAATGTGCTGCGCAACCTCGAGGCTGCGGGCTTCGAACCCACGGACATCGTCAAGCTCACGACCTACGTCGTGGGCGAGATGGATGCGGCGGGGCGGCGCTCCCAGCTGGATCGCCTGCTCGGCGCGCACCTCACGACGAGCACCCTGATCTACGTTGCCGGCCTGGCGAGCCCGGCTTACAAGGTCGAGGTCGACGCCTGGGCCACCCGCGCCTGAGCCCTGCACCCGGCGCGCTCCGGGCGATCACCGGGAGTGATGAACGCGCGGCGAACGTGGGCAAATCGGCAGAAATCATCACGGGGGCTGATGAACCCGCTCGATTGACTGCTCCCACTGATCAATCTGCCGGATTCGGAGCTGGGAGCCGGCGAGTTCATCACCCGCAGTGATCGCCAGACGACGGTCACGTTCCAGGGTGGCGAGCTGGGTGTGGCTCAGCTCGCCGTCGTCGCCCGCCCGATCACGCCCGCGGCGACCGTCTTGTTCGTCCGCTCGTCGACGAGGATGAACGAGCCGGTCTGGCGATTCTCCGAGTAGGGATCGACGAACAGCGGCTGGGTCACGCGCAGCCGTACCCGGCCGATCTCGTTCAGCGCCAGCTGCTCCACACCCTCGTGGCGGTGCAGCGTGTTCACGTCGATGCGGTAGGCGATCTCGCGCACGAGCGCGCGCGCCCAACGGGTGGTGTGCTTGATCGCGTACTTCGCCCCGTTGGTCATCGGCGCGGATTCGTCCATCCAGCAGATCTGCGCGTCGATCTCCTGCGCGATCGTCGGCACGTTGTGCGGCCGGCAGAGCATGTCGCCCCGGCTGACGTCGACGTTGTCCGTCAGCGTCACCGTGACCGCCATCGGCGGGTACGCCTCCTCGACCGGCCCGTCGGCCGTCTCGATCGTGGCGATCGTGGTCTCGAACCCGCTCGGCAGCACGAGGACCTTGTCGCCGGGCTTCAGGACGCCCGACGCGACCGACCCGGCGTAGCCACGGTAGTCGATCACGGTCTTCGACTGGGGCCGGATGACGTACTGGACCGGGAACCGCAGGTCGACCAGGTTGCGATCGGAGGCGACGTACAGGCGCTCGAGGTGGCGAAGCACGGGCAGCCCGTCGTACCAGGGCATGTTCGTCGACTTCGAGACGACGTTGTCGCCGAGCAGCGCCGACACCGGGATGAACGTCATGTCGCGAACGCGAAGGCGCGAGGCGAACTCCGTGAACTCCTCGCGGATCTGCTCGAACACGGCCTCGGACCAGTCGACGAGGTCCATCTTGTTCACGCACAGGACCAGGTGCGGCACGCCGAGCAGGGTGGCGAGGAACGCGTGGCGCCGGCTCTGCTCCGTGATGCCCTTCCGTGCGTCGAGGAGGAGCAGGGCGACGTCGGCGGTCGAGGCGCCGGTGACCATGTTGCGCGTGTACTGGATGTGGCCCGGGGTGTCGGCGATGATGAACCGGCGCTTCGGGGTGGCAAAGAACCGGTACGCGACGTCGATCGTGATCCCCTGCTCCCGCTCGGCGCGCAGGCCGTCGGTCAACAGCGCCAAATCCGTGAAATCGTGGCCGCGCTCCTTCGAGACGCGCTCGACCGAGGCCAGCTGGTCGATGAACAGGGTCTTCGAGTCGTACAGGAGCCGCCCGATGAGCGTCGACTTGCCATCGTCGACCGAGCCCGCGGTCGCGAAGCGCAGCAGGTCAGCTGGCATGGCGTGACTCCGCGGTCAAAAGTAGCCCTCGCGCTTGCGGTCTTCCATGGAGCTCTCCGAAACGCGATCATCGCCACGGGTTGCGCCGCGCTCGGTGATCCGCGCCGCGGCGATCTCGGCGACGATCTTCTCCACGGTGTCGGCCTCGGACTCGACGGCCGCGGTCAGGTTCGCGTCGCCGATCGTGCGAAAGCGGACCATGCGCCGCTCGGAGGTCTCGCCGTCCCTGCGCGGCGTGAACTCGTTGACCATGTACAGCATGTCGCCGCGCTTCACGACCTCGCGCTCGGCTGCGAAATACAGCGGCGCAATGCCCACGTCGTCGGCCGCGATGTAGCTCCAGATGTCGAGCTCGGTCCAGTTCGAGAGCGGGAAGACGCGGATCGACTGGCCGGGCAGGACGCGGCCGTTGTAGAGCGACCACAGCTCGGGTCGCTGGTTCTTCGGATCCCACTGCCCGAACTCATCGCGGAACGAGAACACCCGCTCCTTCGCGCGCGCCTTCTCCTCGTCGCGTCGCGCGCCGCCGAACAGCGCATCGAAGCCGTTCGACTCGACCGCCTCCAGCAGCACCGGCGTCTGGATCCGGTTCCGCGAGCCGTTCGGCTCCTCGTGGACCAGGCCGCGCTCGATCGCGTTGGGGACGGAGGCAACGATGAGCTGCAGGCCGAGCTCACGGACCCACTGGTCGCGGTACTCGAGGACCTCCCGGAAGTTCAGGCCCGTGTCCACGTGCATGATCGGGAACGGGATGGGCGCAGGTGCGAAGGCCTTCTTCGCGATCGCGAGCATCACCGTCGAGTCCTTGCCGCCCGAGAACAACAGGCACGGCCGCCGCATCTCTGCGGCGACCTCGCGGAAGATGAAGATGCTCTCCGCCTCGAGCGCACGGAGATGCGGGAGCACGTGGGATCTCGTGGAGGGCGATGTCACGGGGGCCGACGGTATCATCGCCGCCCGATGACGGCCCTCACTCCGCGCCGAGCCGCCGCCTGATGGTTGACCTGCCGCTCGCGATCGGCGGCCTTCTGGTCGGAATCGTCGTGGGGCTGACGGGCATGGGCGGCGGCGCCCTCATGACCCCGATGCTCGTGTTCTTCTTCCATGCCAACCCCTTGACGGCGATCTCGTCCGACCTCGTCGCGAGCTTCGTGATGAAGCCGGCCGGCGCGCTGGTCCACCTGCGTCGGCAGACGGTCAACCTCGAGCTCGTCAAGTACCTGTGCCTCGGTTCCGTGCCGGCGGCGTTCGGTGGCGCCTGGCTGATCAGCCAGCAGCCGCGCGGCGCCGATCTCGACGGCACGCTCCAGGTCCTGCTCGGGCTGGCGCTGCTCACCGCGGCCGGCGGCCTCGTCGCTCGCGCGCTGTTCCAGATGTGGCAGAACGCCCTGCCGCTGGGCGAGGGTGCGGTGCGGCTCACGCGCCCGGAGGTCGTGGCGCGGCCGCTGCCGACGATCCTCCTCGGCGCGGCCGCCGGTTTCGTGGTGGGCATCACGTCGGTCGGCTCCGGCTCCATCGTGATCGTGGTGCTGCTGCTCATCTACCCGGGGCTGAAGGCGTCGTCGCTCGTGGGCACGGACCTCACCCAGGCGATCCCGCTCGTCGGGGCGGCGGCGCTTGGCCACGTGCTGTTCGGCAGCTTCTCCACGGACATCACGATCTCGCTGCTGCTCGGCGCGATCCCCGGCGCGTTCATCGGCGCCCAGATCTCCAGCCGGGCGCCGGGCGGGGTCATCCGGCGCGCGCTCGCGGTGCTGCTGCTCGCATCCGGCCTGCGACTGCTCGGCCTCTCGACCGAGATGGTCCTCGTCATCGCGGTCGCGGCGCTCGTCGTGGGCAGCG
>DASSHR010000154.1:0-8603 GCA_035692745.1 Candidatus Limnocylindrales bacterium
GCGGATCCCGAACCCCGACGACCTGCCCGAGATCGCCGTCCAGAACCGCACGGAGCGCGAGGGCTTCTACCCGTACTCGCGCGACCCGGAGACCCTCGCCCGCCCCTGGGCCGTGCCGGGCACGCCGGGCCTCGAGCACCGCATCGGCGGTCTCGAGAAGGCGGACATCCTCGGCAACGTGAGCTACGACCCGGACAACCACCACCGGATGCAGCTGCTGCGCCAGGCCAAGGTGGCGGGCATCGCGAACGACATCCCGCCGCTCGACGTGTTCGGCCCACCTGAGGGCGACCTGCTCATCCTCGGCTGGGGCTCGACGTATGGCGCGATCCGCAGCGCGGTCGAGCGGCTCCAGGCGCGCGGCGTCTCGGTGGCCCACGCCCACCTCCGCTACCTGAACCCGTTCCCGGCCAACACGGGCGACGTCGTGAAGGCGTACCAGCGCGTGCTGATCCCCGAGGTCAACCTCGGCCAGCTGCTGATGCTGATCCGCGCGAAGTTCCTCGTGGACGCCGTCGGCTACAACCGGGTCCGCGGCAAGCCGTTCCGCATTGCGGAGCTCGAGGCCGAAGCGGACCGCATCATCGCGACCCTGAAGGTGCCCGCATGACCGATCTGAAGAACGGCAACGGCACCACCGCCGTCGAGCTGCCCGTGCTGACCCGCAAGGACTTCGTGTCCGACCAGGAGGTCCGCTGGTGCCCGGGCTGCGGGGACTACTCGATCCTCGCCCAGACCCAGAAGGTGATGCCGGACTTCGGCTACCCGAAGGAGAACATCGTCTTCATCAGCGGCATCGGCTGCTCCGGGCGCCTGCCGTACTACATGAACACGTATGGCTTCCACACGATCCACGGCCGCGCCCCAGCGATCGCGACCGGCCTCAAGGCCTCGCGGCCAGACCTGATGGTCTGGGTGATCACGGGCGACGGCGACGCGCTGTCGATCGGCGGCAACCACCTGATCCACTCGCTGCGCCGCAACGTCGACGTCCGGATCGTGATGTTCAACAACCGGATCTACGGCCTGACGAAGGGCCAGGCGAGCCCGACCTCGGAGCTGGGCAAGGTCACGAAGTCGTCGCCGTACGGCACCGTCGACTTCCCGGTGAGCCCGCTCGCGATCGCGCTGGCAGCGGAAGCGACGTTCATCGCCCGGTCGGTCGACACCCACACGGAGCACCTCCAGATGACGCTCGACGCGGCCGGCCGCCATCGCGGCTCGACGTTCGTCGAGGTCCTCCAGAACTGCAACATCTTCAACGACGGCGCCCACCGCGAGTTCACCGATCGCGAGGTCCGCGACGATCGGATGCTGTTCGTCGAGCACGGCAAGCCGATGCTCTTCGGCAAGGACCGCGACAAGGGCATCCGCTGGACCGGCAATGCGCCCGAGGTCGTGACGCTCGGCGTCGACGGCGTCACCGAGGCCGACATCCAGGTCCACGACGAGACTTCGCCGCTCATCGCGTTCATGCTCAGCCACATCTACTGGCCCGAGTTCCCGGTGCCGGTCGGGGTCATCCGCCGGGTCTCGCGCCCGACCCATGACCAGATGCTCAACGACCAGCTCGCCCAGTCGGTCGCGACCCGCGGGCAGGGCGATCTCAGGAGGCTCCTCAACGCCGGCGAGACCTGGACGGTCACCGAAGAGGGAATCACGGCGTGATCTGTCCCGTGTGCCGCTTCGGGAACTTCCCGGGCGACGACACGTGCGCCAACTGCGGCGCGGATTTGTGGAACGTCGACACCCCCCAGAGCGTGACCTCCTTCCGGGGCAAGCTCCTGGGCATGCCGCTGGACGCCATGGCGACGCCCGAGCCGCAGGTCATCGACGTCGAGGCATCGGTCGACGATGCGCTCGACCGGATGCGGGCCGAGGGTGTCGACTGCCTGCTCGTCACCGACGGCGGTGCGCTCGTGGGCATCTTCACGGACCGCGACGCGATCCTGAAGCTCGCCGGGCGTGAGAGCGCCGGCCGAACGATGGGCGACGTGATGACCCACGATCCGGTGATCCTGCGCAGCGGCGACCCGGTCGCCGTGGCGATCCACAAGATGGCCGTCGGTGGCTTCCGGCACGTGCCGATCGTGAAGGGCGGCGTCCCGGTCGGCGTGGTGTCGGCGCGCGATGTCTTCCGGCACCTCGCCGCGGATCTTGGCTGAGGCGCCCGCCGGGGGCGTGGCAGGACCGGACGGCGACGCCGTCGCGCGCGGTACCGTCGTGGTCGTGCTCGCCGACGACATCATCTGGGCGTCGCGACTCGCCGACTCGGTGACGGCTGCCGGAGGGTCGCCCCGCCGGATCCGGCGCGTCGAGGACCTCGAAGGCGCCGGCCGGGCCATCGTCGACCTGACGGCGCGGGCGTATGACGGCGTCGGCGCCGTGCGAGCGGCAAGCCAGGCCGGGGCGCGGGTCGTCGCGGTCTGCCAGCATGACGACGCGGCCCTGCGGACCGCCGCCCTCGATGCGGGCGCCGAGCGGGTGTTCACCTATCGCGCCCTGTTCGAAGGAGGCCCGAAGTTGATCGGCGCATGGCTGAGCCGGTGAGCGCAGCCAGCCCGGTGATCGGAGCCGGCCAGCCCGCGGACGCTGCGCGGCTCGATCGCGCGCGGGACGCCATGCGCGCCCGAGGCGTGGCGGCCCTGCTCATCGGCGTCGGCGCGGACCTGCGGTATCTCACCGGGTACACGGCGCACGCCCTCGAGCGACTGACGCTGCTCGTGCTCCCGGCCGACGGCCGCGCCGCACTCGTGGTCCCACGCCTCGAGTCGATGGCGGCCGCAGGCTGCCCCGCCGCCCAGGCTGGTCGCGTCGAGATCGAGCCGTGGGAGGAGACGGACGATCCCTACGCCCTCGTCGCGCGCGAGCTCGCGCCGGAGCCGGGCCGCCTGCTCGTGGACGCGGCCCTCCCCGCGCGACACGTGCTCGCGCTGCAGTCCGCCTTGCCGCAGCGCGACTTCGCGCTCGCCACGGAGGTCACGCGTGACCTCCGGATCGTGAAGGGCGACGAGGAGGTGGCGCTGCTCCGGCGAGCCGCCCACGCCGCCGATCGCGTGGTGGCGCAGATTGCCGCTGGTCGGCTCCTCGGGCGCACGGAGGCCGATGTCAGTCGCGAGGTGCGCGAGCGGCTCGTCGCCGAAGGCCACGAGGCGGCCTCGTTCGCGATCGTCGGCTCGGGTCCCAACGGCGCTTCGCCCCACCACGAGGCCGGTGAGCGCGTCATCGAAGACGGCGACCCGATCGTGCTCGACATCGGCGGCACGCTCCAGGGCTATGGCTCGGACATCACCCGGATGCTGTGGGTGACCGGCGGCTCCGCGGCGCACGCCCCGACCGACGAGTTCCGTCGCGTGTTCGAGGCGGTGCACGCCGCCCACGCCGCGGCGACGGCCGCGGTGCGACCGGGGATCCAGGCCGCCGCGCTTGATGCGACCGCCCGCACCGTCCTGCACGACGCGGGACTCGGCGACGCGTTCATCCATCGGCTCGGCCACGGGATTGGGCTCGAGGCGCACGAGGATCCGTACCTCGTCGCGTCGAACCGCGAGCCGATTCAGGCCGGCAATGCGTTCAGCATCGAGCCCGGGGCGTACCTCGCGGGCCGGTTCGGCGTGCGGATCGAGGACATCGTCGTCTGCGGCCCGAACGGCCCGGACGTCCTCAACCAGGCGCCGCGCGACCTCCTGGTGGTCGACGGCCGGTAGTCCGTCGCCCGGGTATGATCCCCGGACAGGTCGCCTGCCCAGGCGACTCGCGAAACCAGGCTCGGACATGCCCACGATCCTCCAGCGGCGCCCTCGCGCTGCCGTTCCGGCCGGACGATGAGCCGGCGCTGTCATCACGGCTCGCCTCGCCACGCCTCGCACCTGGGGCGCGTCGTGCCGCGGCCGGCATCCGGCCCTGCCGGCACGGCTTCGCGCCCCTTGCCGGTGCCGCCGATCCCGATGGAGCCCTTGCGGCGCGCGGACCCCCGCGCCGAGCCCGCCGACCAGTCCCGCAGCGAGGCCGTCGTCCCCGAGGCCGTCGTCCCCGAGGCCCTCGTCCCCGAGGCGCGCATCCCCGAGCCGCCGGCCAGGATCGTCCCCGCTCACGTGACGCCACCGGAGGCCCGAGCGGCCACCGCGCCGCGGGTCCCGCCACGCGCCTCCGGCTCGAGCCCGCAGTCGTCCGGACCCACCACCCCGCAGTCGTCGGGACCGATGCCCCGCCCCTCCGCCCCGATGCCGTCGCCCCGGTCCGTACCCGACGAGGCGGCCCCGGATCACGTCGAGGAGGCAGCCACCGACCGTGGGCCCGCCGCGGGCAGCACCGCCACCGGCCCCCAGCTGCGCCGGTTCATCAAGAGTCGCGCCTACGTGCCGATGCACGAGCTGCGGCGCCGGTTCTTGATCAACGGCGGGGACGACGATGTGACGCCGGTGGACCTGGCCGACCGACGCCGCGTGTTCGTGGGCCTGCCGGAGCGCGAAGGACGACTCCTCGGCGAGCTGCTGCGCGGCGGCGACATCGGCTATGAGCTGTCGCTCGACCCGATCAGCCCCATCGTCGTCGGCGTCTACCCCATGCGCCCCGTGACCCGGGCCTGACCGCACAGCACCGCACCACGCCGGCTCGGCTGCGCGGAAGGCGTTGCAAGCGCGCAACGAACGCGTCATGAACCATGTCGCGCACCTTGACCCTGCAAGGTCAAACCTGCGACGCTGCCAGTTCCGACATTCGTCCATACTTCGCAGCAAGTAGTACCAGCAGCACGAGCAGCGTCGGCCCAGTCCGACCGGAGGGTTCCGCAAAGTGATCCGCAAGCGTCTCGGTCGAATCGCGACCATCTTCACCGCCAGCGCCATGGCGCTGCTCCTGCTCGGCGTCGGCAGCGCCGCAGCCAAGAACCCGACCTGGGGCGTGTCATTCCAGAAGCTCCCCACCGCGGTGGGCGCCGGTCACGACGCAGGGTGGGCCGTGACCGTGGTCAACAACGGCCCCAGCCAGATCAACGACCTGAACATCTCGGTCACGTCCGAGATCGCCGGTCAGCTTCCCAGCTACCTGAGCGACCTCGTCGTCAGCACCGGCTTCGGCGAGACCTGCGGCGTCACGAACGGCGTCGAGGTCTGCAACGTCGGCTCGCTGCCCGACGGCGCCACGGTCACCTTCACAGTCGCGTTCCACGTCCCGACGGGGACCACCGGGTCCTTCGACCTCAACGTGAACCTTCGTGCGGGTACGGGCGACACGGGTTCCGACGGTGGCACGAGCCGCGGTGACACCAAGACGTTCACCAGCTCGACCGGCATCAGCTCGAGCAACAACTTCGACGGCGGCTTCACGGTCGGTTCGACCACGTTCGAGACGACCGGGAATCTCGGCCGGAACAACAAGCAGACCACGTCGCTCGACACGACGGACCTGAACATCCCGGTCACCGTGACCGACGGAATCAGCAGCTTCGCCTGCAACCTGTGCTCGAACCTCGTCGGCGAGTGGTCCGTCCTCGACGTGAACAACGGCAGCAGCGGCCCCATCAAGGTCACGATCATGGTCTGGGGCGGCTCGGTCCCGGGTGGCGTGAGTCCCAGCGACCTGTACCTGATCCACGCGGATGGCACGGGCGGCTACACCATCGTCGATCAGCTCTGCGACTCGACCCACAGCAACGCCGACTGCCTCGCAGGCACGCCGGTCAAGATTGGCAACAACTACAAGATCGTCGCCTGGCTCCAGCACAACGGCGGCATCCGCGGCGGGTTCTAGTCCCGAGCGGTGAGTGCGGGCGCGAGCAATCGCGCCCGGGCTCGATCTCCCTTCGCGTTCAGAAGCGCGAGCGCCTCGTCAAGAGACGCTCGCGCTTCCTTGTCCCAGGTGGCGCGTGACTGGACGAACGCAAGCGCCGCGAGGGCGTCCGCCCGAAGACCGACCTCTTCCGTGCCGGCCGCGAGCTTGACGCCCGCCTCGGCGATTTCCAGCGCGGCGGTGATGTCGCCCATGACTGCCTGCACGCGTGCCGCCGTGGCACGCCACAGGACCTGCGACAGGATGTCGTCGTCGTCCGCGATGTTCTTCGCGATCGCGGCGTAGCGCTCGGCCTCGTCGAGGTCCCCGAGCTCCCACTTCGCGGCGCCGAGCATGGCCGCAACCGTCGAGCGGAGCCACGTCTCGCCGAGCGCCTCGAGCGCGTCGTAGTCCCGCTGCAGCTCCCGGACCGCGGCGCCCGGATCGCCCGCGAGGAGCTCGACCTGCCCGGAGTCGATCGACGTCGAGTGGGCGTCGATGCCCGCGCCGAGCTCGCCCAGGATCTCCTGGCCGCGCCGGTAGTGGCCCCGCGCATCGTCGAACTGCAGGTCCATGGCGAGGAGCTGGGCGAGGGCGCCGTGCACGACCGCCTCGGTCTTGCGGTCGCCCTTGATGCCCTCGAGCATCTCGCGGCACTGCGTGAGCGCCGCGGGAACCGGCATCGGGCCGTGGACGAGGATGTAGGTGATCGGGCCGATGCTGCGGGTGACGAGGCGCTCCTCGCCGGACTTGCGGGCATGCTCGACGATCCGCGCCGCGGAGCCGGTGCCTTCCTTGAACTGGCCGAGCATCACGTGGGTGTACATCTCGAGGCGGGCAGCGCGGGCCAGGCCCGCGTGGTCGGCCGCCTGCTCCAGGATCGGCACCGCCTCCGAGACGGCCTCGAGCGAGCGGTTGGCGACACCCACGCCGCCGATGAACATCGCATGACTGGCTTCGAGGAGCCGAACGCGTGCCTTCAGGCGTTCGTCGTCCAGCTCGGCGGCGATTCGCTGCGCCTCGTCGAGCACGGTCCGGCACTCGTCGAAGGCGCCCTGCTGGAGGAGGCCGTCGGCGAGGTCCACGAGCAGCTCGATCCGGAAGACGGAGGTCTCCGGCAGCACCGCGGTGGAGCGGCGGAGCAGGCTCGTGCCGGCCGGAATGTCGCCGCGGGCAAGTGCGCGCCGGCCCGACGACGAGAGCTTGGTGGCGGCCGCCTCTCCGACGCCGCGCGCCACGTCGTCGACGACGCCGAGGCTCGTTCGGTACTGGTAGGCCTGCTCGAGGTGGAAGCCGAGGATCTCCTCGAACTCCAGCTCGCGGCCGCGCTCCCGGTTCACGCGCTCAGCCCAGGTCACGAACTGCTCGTGGAGCGTGGCGCGGGTCCGCTTCAGCAGCGACGCGTAGGCCGTGTCGCGGATGATCTGATGACCGAAGCGATAGATCACGTCGTCCTCGGGCAGCTTGCGGACGAGCTGCTTGCCAGAGAGCGATTCGAGGTCCGTCGGAAGGTGCTCGCGCACGTCCTCCGTGACGAGTTCCGACACGGCATCGAACGGGAACGACAGGCCGATCACGGACGCGGGATCGACGACCGCGCGCTCCTCGCTCTTCAGGGCGTCGAGGCGGGACGCGACGAGCGCCTGGACAGTCGGCGGGATCTGGAGCTGGCCGGCGCCCTCGCGCGCCACCCAGCCCTCGATGCCGCGCTGGATCGCGCCGGTCTCGACCAGCATCGAGACGATCTGCTCGACGTACAGCGGGTTGCCCTCGGCCGCGGCCGCGATGCGCTCCCGAACGCTCGCCTCGAGGCTCCCGAGCAGCTCCTCGACGATCTTGCCGGCGTCGGCCTCGCTGAGCGGCTGGAGCCGGACGAGCATGGACTCGTGGCCCTCGGTCCAGTCGGCATGCCGCTCGCCGATCTCGTGGCGTGCCGATCCGAGGACGAGGATCGAGGCGCCGGTCACGCTCTCGAGCAGCTGGTCGAGGAAGTCGAGGAACGTCGACTCGGCGAGGTGGATGTCGTCGACGAGCATCACCACCGGGAACTCCGCGGCGAGCGTCTCGAGGAGGCGGCGCCCGCCCCACATGAGCTCCGCGACCGGGTACTGGGCGGGGCTGAGGTTGATGGCCGCGGCGACCCGTTCCGTGATGGCCTCGCGATCCTGGGCGCCGGCCCGCTGGAGCAGGAGGTCGATGCGCCGGGTCGCCACGCGTGGCGAATCCTCTGCCGTGATCCCGGCCGCCTCGCGGACGACCTCGGCGAGGGGCCAGAACGTGATGCCGTCGCCATATGGCAGGCAGCGGCCGCGGACGAGACGGGCCTGGGCCCGAGCGGCCGTGGCGAACTCGCGGATCAGCCGGGACTTCCCGACGCCGGCATCCCCGACGACCGTGATCAGCCGTGCGCCGTGCTTGTCGATCGCCTCGTTGAGCGCGCCGGACAGGCGGCCCATCTCGAACTCGCGACCGACGAACGGTGTGCCGCCCCCGGCGTCGACCTGGCGCTCGTCGTGGATCGAGACGAGCCGGTACGCGGGCACGGGCTCGGCCTTGCCCTTGAGGACGAGCGGCTCCATGAACTCGACCTCGATCTGGTCGCGCGCGAGCCGGTACGTGAGGTCACCGAGCACGACGTCGCCGCTCGCGGCGGTCTGCTCGAGGCGGGCGGCCGTGTTCACCGCGTCGCCGGTCACCATCCGCTGGGCGGTCGTGGCGTCGCCGGCGATGACCTCGCCGCTGTTCACGCCGGTGTGGTTGCTGAGCTCCAGGCCGTGATCGGTGCGGAACCCCGGGTTCAGGGCGTCCAGGGCGGTCTGCATCTCGGCCGCCGC
>DASSHR010000155.1:0-11444 GCA_035692745.1 Candidatus Limnocylindrales bacterium
CCCAGGCGACGATGGCCGTCGTTGCGGACATCACGTGCCGGCAATACGACTGCTCGACCGCGTCGGCATACCGGATTCCCTCGGTGACGCCGGCGGCCGAGGTCGGGTACTCCATGATCCGGGCGGCGACGTCCGCGGTCATGCGGTAGTTGGTAACGCCGGTGCCTTCGAAATCTGCGTCTCGCGCCTCGCGCGAGAGCGCGAGCATCCGATCGAGGGCGTCGACATCGCCGGCCAGGACATCGGCCCAGGCCGCCATGTGCTCGATGTCGAGACGCCACATCGCAGCGGACCGGGGGTCGACGTCAGGCGATGGGGCGACCGCCTGAATATCGGCGATGCGCCGCCGCGCCTCGGACAGGTTCGCGACGTCGAGGTCCAGCACGGCCTGCATGGAGCGCAGGTACGCGTAGACCTCGTTGCGCTCGGCGCTGTCCGGGACGAAGGCCATCTCGGCTTCCGCGGCATCCAGGAGGCGCTTCCGCTCCGTTCGGGGCCGAACGTCGCGGCGCGACAGGGACGACAGGTCGACCAGCATGAGCGCGGCTTCGAGCGGCCTCCGGGCTTCGAGGTACCGCTGGCGCGCTTCGTGCGTGGCCTGTTCGGCCGCCGGCACGTCGTCGACAGCGAAGCCTGCGACGGCATACGCGGCCCACACGTCAGCGGCCTCGTCGGCCGGCAGGTCAACGGGGATGTTCGCGACGGCCCGGCGGTACAGCTCGAAGGACTCGAACCGGCTGGTCACGGCGGCCGCGGCTTCCGCCCCCGCCTTCGCGGCGCGGAACGCCTCGGCGTGGAGCCCGGCGCGCTCGTAATGGACCGACTTGTGGACCTCGCTCGCGCCGACGAGCCCAGCCCCGAACTCCGCGGCACGTGCGTGATACCGGCGCAGCTCCGCCGTCGGGACGCTGGCGTAGATCGCGTCCCGGAGCAGCTGGTGCCGGAAGTCGAAGTAGCCGTGGCTCGTGGCCTGGAAGGGCGCGAGCACGCCCGCGGCCACGAGCTCATCGAGCGGATCGTCGAGCGCGGCCGGCGCTCGGCCGAGGATGCCGGCCAACGTGTCCGGCAGGAACGAGCGGCCCATCACCGCGCCGGCTCGGGCGGTTGCCTGCGCAGCTGGTGTGAGGCGCGCCAATCGCGCGAGCACCGCATCTTCGATCGTCGAGGGCACGCTCGCCAGCCGGATCGCGCGGCCATCGTGCGCGGCCTCGCCGAGCGCAGCGAGCAGCTCCTCGACGTGCAGCGGGATGCCGTTCGTCCGCTCGAACACGGCGTCGGCAACGTCGCGTGGTGCGGGCAGGCCGGTGGCGAGGATCAGGGTGGCCATCTGGGCGGTCGCGACGGCGTCCAGCCGCCCGAGGGTGATCTCGCGCCCGACCCGCTGGGTGAGAAGCCTGGACCGCCACTCGCGATGGATCGATCCGACCGGGGGCTCCTCGGGCCGATACGTGGCGATGATGAGGAGGGGCAGGTTCGCGGCGTGACGTGCGAGCTCGCCGACGACCTCCAGGCTCAGCTCGTCCGCCCAGTGCAGGTCCTCGAAGACGAAGAGCACCGGCTTGTCGACGGCCTGTCGGACGCGATCGACGATGTCGTGCACGAGGATCCGGCGCGCCGCGAGCGAATCGCCACGTCCGCTGGTGCGCTCGACGGAGAGGAGATCGTGCCCCAGCGACCCGAACTGCTCGGGCGCGAGGCCTCGGGCGAGGTCCAGCACGGACGCGAGCGAGACCAGCTGGTCCTGTGGCGCGATGCGGGCGTTGCCGATCCGGAAGGCGGACTTCTGCGCCTGTCGCACCGCGCTCGCGACGATCCTCGATTTGCCGATGCCGGCCTCACCCGCGATCAGGACGGTCGTGCCCCGGCCGGCGGCTGCTTCCTCGACGTGCCGGTCGAGCTCGTAGAGCACGTCGTCACGACCCACGAGGACGGGGCTCTGGAGGGTGCGTGTCGACATGGCCGGGAGTCTAGGCCCGGGTGCGGGGTTGTCCATCGGTCGGATGACCGATCGCCCGGTCGGCGCCCCGGCGTCGGTGGGCGTCGCGGAGAGGCCATCGGTCGTTTCACCGATGGCAACCGTCGCCAGGCATTCGACCCTGTTCGCCGGATCGAACGACGACACCACCTGGCTCGAAAGGAGCGCTCGCATGGCGAAGTTCATGGACGTTCATTCCGGCTTCTTCGGCGTGACCGCCGCACAGCTGCGTGAAGCGCACGAGCGCGACCTGGCGATCGAGCAGGACGAGGGGGTCCATTTCGAGACGGCGTGGCTGGACCCGGAATCCGGCAAGGCCTTCTGCCTCGCGACCGGCCCGTCGCGGGAAGCCGTGATGCGCATCCACGAGCGCGCCGGCCATCCGACGGGCGAGGTGTACGAGCTTCCGATCGAGGTCTGAGCGGCCGGAGAGCGACATGAAATTCCGTCGTTGCCGGAAGGGCACATCGGTTGTTCGACGGATGGCAGACGGATTCGTCGACGCGACGCTGTTGGCCAACGACCGGCGCGACGCACGTGCCGAGAAGGGAGCACTGACATGACGCATGCGAGCTCCGGGACGAAGCTCCTCCACGTCATCTGCACGCCGCGTGGCCTGGCGTCGAACACCGCTCGTGTCTCCAGCTGCCTGCTCGAGGCGATGCACGAAGCGGATGACAGCCTCGAGGTCTCCAGCCTCGACCTGTTTCGAACGGACCTGCCCTCGGTGGCCGGCAAGAACATCGAGTCGAAGTACCGGCTCATGACCGGCCAGGGGATCGACGACGACGCGCAGGAGTCCTGGGGCCAGATCGAGCGCACGATCGACCAGTTCCTGGCCGCGGACGTCTACCTGCTCACCGTGCCCATGTGGAATCTCGGCATTCCGTACGCGCTCAAGTACTACATCGACGCCATCGTCCAGCCGGGCTACCTCTTCCGGTACACGCCCGATGGCCAGGTCGAGGGCCTCGTCAAGGACAAGACGATGGTCATCGTCATCTCGAGCGGCAGCGACTACCGCGCCGACTCCATGGCTCCGTACAACTTCGTCGAGAGCTACCTCCGGGCGATCTTCGGGTTCGTCGGCCTGACCGACATCCACGTGTTCCACGCCAACGGCATGGACATGGGTCCGGATCTCAAGAAGGCGGGCCAGCGCTCGGCGATCGCCGACGCCCGCGCGTTCGCCAGGAGCGGCGCGTGGCGGCGCTCCGTGGGCATCCAGGTGCCCGCGGAGGACGTGGCATCGCCGGCCGCTGTTCGGGTCCTCGTGGCCTGAGCCTGTTGGCCAGGCGCATGCACATGCACAGGTAGAGGAGGCTTCTCATGGGACGACACGCACTGCGGATCACGATCCTGCTCGGGATCCTGATCACACTCGTCGGCGGGACCGGCATCTTCGCCGTCTTCAGCGATCGCGCCACGACGGGCACCAACGACGTCACCACCGTCGAGCTCGGCAAGGCCGCCGATCTCCAGATCGCCGCGGCCCAGCCGCAGGACCCGATGAACAGTGGGCCGTTCATGTGCGACCCGTACACGGAGGACCTCGATACCCCGTTCATCACGTTCACCACGAACATCGGCGGTGGGAACGAGCGGTTCCTGTGCCTGTTCAATGCCGGATCCAGCGCCGTCGACCTGTCCCTCACGGCGATCGACATCACCGATCTCGACGTCGACTGCACGGGTGACGAGGCCGCCTTCGGCGACACGACCTGCGGTCTCGACGGGGCCATGCAGCCCCAGGCGGGCGAGCTCGGCCCGAACCTCGCGATCGAGACCGACCTGTACGACTGCACCACCGGCGCCGGGCTCCTGACGCCGGGCGTGCCGGACTTCGAATCGACGCTCAGTGATCTCGCCGCAACGCCCCAGGCGCTGCAGAGTCTGCAGCCCAACAGCACGGTGTGCGTGCGGCTGCGGGTGTACTGGCGGGCGGCCACGTCCGACGACTACCAGGTCAGCCAATCGGACGAGGCAACGTGGCGGTTCGCGTTCGACGGCACCGTGCCGTCCAACTAGCGATGACCATGCGCTGGCGAGGGTGGCCCATGGCCGCCCTCGCCGCCGTCCTCGTCACGCTGGTCCCGCTGGCAACGTTCCTCGTGAGCGTGTGGCTGCTGGGCTGGCAGCTGGTGAGCGTGCAGACCGGGAGCATGAGCCCGACCTTCCCGGTCGGGTCGCTCGTCGTCCTCGGGCCGCTCGATCCGGCCGACGTCGAGGTCGGCATGGCCATCGCCTTTCAGGATCCGGCGGATCCCACCCGCCTGGTCACCCATCGCGTGGTCGCGGTGGCGCCCGGCGCAGAGCTGGCGTTCATGACCCGGGGCGACGCGAATGCCACCACGGATCCGAGGCCGGTGCCCGCGCGCTTCGTCCGCGGCCAGGCCCTGTGGCACGTCACCTTCCTCGGCACGGTCATGGACTGGCTCCAGTGGCCGCGGTCGTTCGTCCTGCTCGTCGTTGCACCGAGCGCACTGCTCGCGTTCCTCGAGCTTCGATCGCGTCGCGCGCGGCGCGTCCCGCCCATCTCCGCCGCCGTCGCCTGACGCAACCCCGCAAAGGAGATCAGATGTTCCGCCGCCTGCGAGCCCTGTCCATGCTCTTCGCCGTGCTCATCGGCGCCGTGGCGCTGCCGAAGACCGCAGCGGCCGCCACGATCGACCTCGACAACTGCTCGGGGACGGCGTTCGACGTGTTCGCGCTGTGGTCGGCGATCCTCGATGCGAACGACGAGACCGGCCATCCCGGCCCGGACACCATCAGGCTCGCGCCCGCTTGCACGTACTCCCTCGGCGCCGATTTCACCGGCACGGAGTTCACCATGCCGCCGATCACCTCCGCCGTGACGATCATCGGTCGCAATGCGACGCTGTCGGTGGACGCTGCAAGCACCTGCATCTGCGATCCGGCCGGCCTGTTCGACATTGCGGCGGGGGGCGACCTCGCGATCTCCGATGTGACCCTCCGGAACACGGCGGGCCACCCCGATGGGTCGCTGTTCTCCAATCACGGGTCCGCCCTCGCCTCGAACGTCGTCGTCGACAACCAGGACGATGGCATGTACGGGCCCGCGATCGTGAACGCTTCGGGTGCGTCCTTCTCGCTCTACAGCTCGACGATCGCTGACCTGAACACGAGCGACGTGACCCGCGGCAACGCCATTGCCAACGCCGGCTCGATGTACGTCATCGACTCCGTCATCCACGACGCCGGAACGTCGCTGACCTTCGCGAAGGACGAAATCGCGACCACCAACCGGCGGTCGATCAGCAACACCGGCAGCCTGCACATCATGGGCAGCAGCCTGTCGGTGACGCCGTTGAACGACGGGGACAAGGCTCGGTGGGGCGCCGGGATCAAGAACAGCGGCGAGCTCGTGATCGAACGAAGCACCCTCTCAGGGCATCGTGCGTCGATCCCCGGGGCAGGGATCGTCAACAGCGGCACGCTGACCCTCGACGCCTCCACGCTCGAGCACAACATGGCGTTCGGTACCTCGGGCCGCGGCGGCGGGCTGGTCAACGAGGGCACCGCGACGATCCTCAGCTCGAGCTTCGTCGGCAATTACGCGGACCAGGAAGGTGACGGCATCCGGAATGCGGGCTCACTGAGCATCTCGTGGTCGTCCTTCTGGGGAACGGACGAGATCAGCACGCTCGTCCTCCTGCCCGTCACGTACACGGGCAGCGTCCTGCCGACGTGCACCGGTGGCGGGTTCGTGGACGGCGGCGACAACATGCGTGCCGGCAGCGGATGCCCGGGTTTCCTCGGGGATGCGAAGCTCGCGTTGCAGCAGCGCTCCGGTCTGCTGCCGGACGCGATCACCCTCGGCGTCGGGAGTGCCGCTCGTGACGCCGGCGGCTCGGCCTGCCCCGCAACCGACCAGCGGGGCTTCAACCGTCCCACGGGCGCGGCGTGCGACATCGGAGCGAACGAGAACCAGGCGCCGACGACCCCCACCAGCCTGATCCTCGCCAGCGGCTCCAATCCCGATGCCATCGGCGACCTCGGCTTTGCGTGGCAAGGTGCGGATCCCGACGGCAATCCGCTGTCGTACGTCCTGGAAGCGAAGGACGCCGACGATCCTGGCTGGACGCAGGTCTATGTCGGCACGACACCGGCAGCGACGGTTTCGTCGCTCGCCGAGGGAACGTGGGCGGTTCGCGTGGCGGCCTCCGACGGGACGCTGACATCGGGTTACGCGAGCCTCACCGGGCTCGTGGTGGACATGAGCGCACCGTCCGCGCCGACCGCGTCGGCGGATCGTTCGCCCGACTACGTCGCGATCGACAGCACGGGCTGGTACCTCGACACCGTCGACGTCACGTTCTCCGGCAGCACCGACCCGGTGCTCGCCGACGGCAGCGCCGGCAGCGGCATCGCGAGCGTGACGCCGACGCAGACGGTTGCGATCAGTGGTGCCCACGACGTCGACGGCACCGCCGTCGATGCGGCCGGCAACACGTCCGGTCAGACCACCTTGCGCGTCCACGTCGATGCGGACGCGCCGACGGTGGGCTTCACGGTATGCCCAGCGTCCGTCCTGCTGGGGAAGCCGGCGACCGTTTCGTGGAGTGCGGCCGATGCGGAATCCGGCCTTGCGACGGCGGCGAGTGGATCGATGTCCGTCGACACGTCCTTCGTCGGGACGCGAACGATCTCGGCGTCGGCCACCGACAACGTCGGTCATTCGTCGACGGCGACGTGCAATGTCGCGGTGATCTACGACTTCAAGGGGTTTGCCAGGCCCGTCACCAACCCACCTGCGTTCAACAAGGCGGCCGCGGGCGGCATCGTCCTCGTGAGCTTCAGCCTCGGTGGCGCCCAGGGCCTGTCGATCTTCGCGCCGGGCTATCCGGTCTCCGCGCCGATCGCCTGCGGCGCCGGCGACGAGCTGACGGCCGGCACGCCGACGATCGGGGCGGCCCCGGCGCTCGTCTACGGCGGTGGGCGGTACACGTACCAGTGGAAGACGGACAAGGCGTGGGCCGGCACGTGCCGGCAGTTCATCGTGCAGCTCATCGACGGCACCTACCACCGCGCCAACTTCTCGTTCAAGTAGCGCGCACCGCGACCGCCCTGGCCCGCCGGCGGCCCACGCCCCGGCGGGCTTCTCCGCTTCCCGCGCGGGACTACCATCCCCGCCAACCATGCTGACCCTCGACACGATCCGCCAGGCGCCCAAGGCGCTCCTGCACGACCACCTGGATGGCGGCCTTCGGCCGCAGACGATCATCGACCTCGCGGCCGAGTACGGGTACAAGGACCTCCCGACGACCGACGTCGACGAGCTGGCGGCGTGGATCCGTCGCGGCGCGGACCGCAAATCCCTCGAGCTGTACCTCGAGACGTTCGCCCACACGTTCGGCGTCATGCAGGACCGCGACGCGATCATCCGCGTGGCTGCGGAGTGCGCCGAGGACCTGGCGGCGGACGGCGTCGCCTATGCCGAGGTCCGCTACGCGCCAGAGCTGTCGACCGAGAAGGGGATGACGCTCGACGAGGTCGTCGAGGCGAACCTCGAGGGCTTCCGGATCGGCAGTGCGAACGCCGCGGCCGCAGGGCGGCCCATCGTCATGAAGGTCCTCGTGACCGCGATGCGCCAGGCGGCGCGTTCCGTCGAGGTCGCCGAGTGCGCCATCCGCTGGCGCGACGCCGGCGTCGTCGGGTTCGACATCGCCGGACCCGAGGCGGGGTACCGCCCGACCCGCCACCTCGAGGCATTCGACCGGATTCGCCACGAGAACTTCCACATCACGATCCATGCCGGCGAGGGCTTCGGGCTGCCGTCGATCTGGGAGGCGCTCCAGTTCTGCGGGGCCGAGCGGCTGGGCCACGGCGTCCGGATCGTCGACGACATCACCGTCCGGCCCGATGGCTCGGTCGAGCTCGGCCGACTCGCGGCGTTCGTCCGCGATCGACGCGTCCCGCTCGAGATGTGTCCGACCTCGAACGTCCACTCCGGCGCGGCCGCGTCGTTCGCGGAGCACCCGATCGACCTGCTCCGCCGGCTGCGCTTCCGGGTCACCCTGAACACGGACAACCGCCTCATGTCCGGCGTGTCGCTGTCGAGCGAGTTCAAGGCCATGGACGAGGCGTTCGGGCTGGGGCTCGGTGAGATGGAATGGATCACCATCAACACGCTGAAGTCCGCGTTTGCGCCGTTCGACGAGCGCATCCGGATCATCAATGAGATCGTGAAGCCCGCCTACGCGCACCTGCGGGCCATGGAAGCGCGGGTGGCGATCCCCGGCTGAGCGCTAGCGGCGGCCCGCCGGCGCAACGCCGCGATCCGCGGAGCGATCCGCTGAGCTGCGATCCGCGGCGCCGGTGGGGACCACCGACGTCGCCCACGCCGCGATCTCCGCCCGGCGCGACACGCCGAGCTTGGCCAGGATGTGCTCGACGTGCGAGCTGGCGGTCTTCGGCGAGATCGCAAGGTCGTCCGCCAGCTCCGCGTTCGTGAGGCCTTCGGCGACCTTGCGCGCGACCTCGAACTCGCGAGTCGTGAGGGGATGCCACGGCTCCTGCTCCGCGCCACGGCCCTTCGCGGTGCGGGCGAGTTGCTCGGCGCGGGCGAGGAGCGGTGCCGAGCCGAGCTCGGTCGCCGCCGTTCGGACCTCCGCCACGAGCTTCGTCGCGTCCACGAATCGTGAGGATCGAAGGTCGGCCGCCGCAAGGTCGAGCCTCGCCCACAGCGCCTCCCATCGCCGGCCCCGCTCGTCCCACGACGCGACCGCGGACTCGAGCGCGACGCGGGCGGCGATGGTCGAGCCCTCGCCGAGACGGACCAGGCCGGTCGCATGCTGGATCGATGGCACCGAGATGTCGCCCGAGCCGGCGACCAGGCGAGTGAACTGCTCGAGATAGCGCGCGGCCACCTCCGGCGCGCCTGCTGCCTGGTGCGCCCGCACCGCCGTCGGCGCAAACGGGGCGATGAGCGTCCGCTCGCCGCGCTCCTCGGCAGCGCGCAGGGCCTCGTCGCAGTACGCCGCCGCGACCGCCGGATCGCCGCCATGGAGGGCGGCTTCGGCGAGGCCCCACAGCGCGGGCAGGATCAGGTCCAGCCGCTCCGACCGACGGGCGTACTCGAGTGCGGGCCGGAGGTGCTCCTCCGCCTCGCGCCGCCGACCCCGCCCGGCCTCGACATACCCGAGCGCCTGCTGCGCCATGTTCTTGGAGGCGCCGGCGCCGACATCGCTGAGGGCGTGTCCTCCTTGTCGGAGCGCCTCGTCCCAGCGTCCCTCTGCCCAGGAGACGAGCGCGTCGCACGACGTGAGGCTGTGGCCGCACGACGTCTGCTCCACCGATTCCGCGTATCGAAGGCCCTCGAAGATGCCGGCGCGCGCCTGCCGGTAGTCCATGGCGCGCATCGCGAACAACGCGAGATCGCGGAAGCGGCTGATGCTGGTGTCCTCGTCCCCGGCCGAACGAGCCGCAACGGCGCTCGCTCGAATGGCCGCAAGGCCATCCGCCACGTGCCCCTCGATGACATCGAACTTCGCGAGTGCGTGGGTGAGCCACGAAGGTCGCTCGCCTTTCGGTCCCGTCACGAGCTCGTCCGCTTCGGCCAGCAGCGCCCTGGCCCCGGCGAAGCGATTGTCATCCCACTCGACCAGCGCGAGCAGATGGAGCCCGTAGGGTAGGAAGAAGTCCCGCGCGTCCCCGGGAGCAGAAGCCCGGATCTCGTTCACGTAGGTGCGCGCGAGGTCGCGGCGGGTCGTCAGGCTGGCGCCTTCACGCCGGGCGATGTCGTTGAGATTGAACGATGCTTCCAGTGCGACGCGCATGTTTCCGGCACGGCGAGCAAGCTCGCGAGCACGCATCGCGAGCTCCGCACCGTCCGCATTCGCGTCGATGTTCCCATTCGCGTCCGCGAAGAGCAGGAGGATCCGCGCGCGCTCGGATTCGGGGAGTGACGCGGGCATGTTGTCGACTGCCCGCCGAAGCAGGACGAACGCCTCCCGATGTGAGGCCAGCCGCATCGCCTGCTCGCCGGCCGCGAGCGCGGTCCGGAACGCCTCGTCGGTCATCCCCGCGCGTTCGTAGTGCACGGACGCGTGCGTATCCGTTGCACCTTCGAGCTGGCTCCCGAACTCCGCCGCGCGGGCGTGGAACCGTCGACGGTCACCTGCGGGCACGGATCGATACAGGGCGTCGCGCAGCAGCTGGTGGCGGAAGTCGAACTTGGCTCCGCCGTGGACCGCGTCGAGGATGTCGTGGTCGACGAGCTCCTCGATCGGGGCGTCGAGCGCCTCCATGGGCAGGTTCATGATGCCGGCGAGCACGGAGGGCACGAACGAGCGACCGATCACGGCGCCTGCACGTGCCACGGCCTGCGCCTCCGGCGACAGGCGCGCCATCCGCGTGAGGGTTGCGTCCTCCAGCGTCTCCGGCACGGCTGCTTCGAGCACGGCGGCGCTGTCCGCGAGCCGCTCGCGGCCCAGCGCGCTGCACAGCTCCTCGATGTGCAGGGGAACGCCATCGGTTCGGGCGTAGATCGCGTCCACGACGTCGCGGGGCGCCGGCAGCTCCATCCCGAGCATGCCCCGGATGACCTCCGCCGTCTCCTCGCGTGACAGGCGCCCGAGCCGCACCTCCTCGGCGATGCGCTGCGTCACGAGCCTCGAACGCCACTCGCGGAGGACGGAGCCCAGCAGGGCTTCGCTCGTCCGGTACGCCGCGACGATGAGCAGTCGCTGGTCGCGGGTCTGGCGAGCCAGCTCGGTGAGCGTTTCGAGGCTCAGGTCGTCCGCCCACTGGACGTCCTCGAACACGAGCACCGTCGGCTTGTCCGGGGTGCCGAGGAGGTCGATCAGCTCGTTGACGAAGTCCCGGCGGCGTGGCGCCCGCTCGTTCAACCGGGACGCGGCGACCTCCAGCAGGTCACGACCGATCGATCCGAACGCCGGGTCTCGCCGCATCGACCGCCCGAGATCCAGGAGCGACGCCGCAAGCACGTCGTGGTCCTGCGGTGCCACCTCGGCCCTTGCGATGCGGAACCCGCGCTCCGCAGCAAGCCCGGCGATCTCGCCGAGCAGGCGCGACTTGCCGATGCCGGCCTCGCCGGACACGAGCAGCAGCTGACCGTGCCCGGCCAGGACCTCGCCGAGCCGGCGCTCGGCGAGCGCGAGATGCTCGTCGCGTCCGACGATGACCGGGGCGAGCAGGGGTCCGATCTGGCGCATGCCCGGGAGTGTAGGAACCCGCGCGCGCGCGTCCATCCGTCGATCGACGGATGGGGTGTCGAAGCGCGCCACTACTTGACGGTGATCGTGCCCTTCATGCCCGCGAGATCGTGCCCGTTGAGCTTGCACACGAAGGTGTAGTCGCCCGGGGCAAGCGTGACGGTCAGCGACTTCGTCAGCCCGGGGACGAGACCCTCGATCTCCTCGACGACCTGGTCGCCCTTGAGGATCTCGAACTCGTGCTCCTCGCCCCCGGCGTTGTGCACCGAGAA
>DASSHR010000156.1:0-2280 GCA_035692745.1 Candidatus Limnocylindrales bacterium
GGCGTGCCGGACGCCAGCCATGTCTCGAGCACCGCCTCGCGCATCTGTGCCGCGGTGATGCCGTCGGCGCGGAAGCCCAGGATGGTGAGGTCGATGGCCCCCGATTCGTCCGCGGCGTACGCGAGCTCGAGCTCGGATGGGTCCTTGCCGAGGTGGACCATCGCGGCGTTCAGCGCGCGGCCGTCCGGGCCGGAGCTGAGGCTCGTGGCGTCGACCGCCGATTGGACGGTCATCGTGCTGCCCTGCACGGACGTGGGCATGTGCGCCTCGAGGATCGGCGAGACCGGCGCGATGCTGTCCTCCGGCGACGCGTCATCCGAGGGCAGGGCGCCCAGATCGTCCGTCGGCAGCGCCAACGCCTCGAACGTGGCGGCCGGCGCCGGCCCGGAGGCGAGGCCGATGATGCCCGCGCCGATGAGCCCGCCGACGGTCAGCAGGGCGATCGCCCCGGCGACGAGCTCGGTGGTGCGGCGGCGCGGGGGCGGTGGGGCCGACCCGCTCGAGCGGGCGGTGCGAACGACGCGTTTGGGACTGACCAAGGAATCACCCCAGGGTGCAGGGCGGGAAGGCAAGCGAACCGTGGCGGCTGATTCTGAGACGTCCATGAGGACGCGTCCACGACGCTCGCCGCGACCATCGACCCGGCTACAGTCGCGCCGATGGCAGGGGAACGCTTCGACGTCGTGATCGTGGGCGGCGGCTCGGCCGGCTGCGTGCTGGCGAACCGCCTGTCCGAGGATCCCGGCACGCGCGTCCTCGTGCTGGAGGCTGGCCGCCCCGACTGGCGCTTCGACGTGTTCCTGCACATGCCCGCGGCGCTCACGTTCCCGATCGGCAGCAGGCTGTACGACTGGGGCTATCGCTCCGAGCCGGAGCCATACCTGCACGGCCGGCGGGTCTACCACGCGCGAGGCAAGGTCCTCGGCGGCTCGTCCTCGATCAACGGGATGATCTTCCAGCGCGGCAACGCAATGGACTACGAGCGCTGGGCCACGGTGCCCGGCATGGCCGACTGGGACTACGCCCACTGCCTGCCGTACTTCAAGCGCATGGAGTCGTGCCTGGCCGCCGAGCCCGACGACCCGTACCGCGGTCACTCGGGGCCGCTCGTGCTGGAGCGCGGACCCGCGGCGGGCCCGCTGTTCGGTGCGTTCTTCGAGGCGGTCCAGGAGGCGGGCTATCCGCTGACCGACGACGTCAACGGCTTCCGCCAGGAAGGCTTCGCCGCGTTCGACCGGAACATCCACCGCGGGCGGCGGCTGTCGGCCGCGACCGCGTACCTCGGGCCGGCCCTGCGCCGCCGGAACCTGGAGGTCCGCACCTCCGCGCTGGTCACGAAGGTCACGTTCGATGGCCGGCGTGCGACCGGCGTGGAGTACGTGGTGGGCGCGGGCCATCACGAGGTGCAGGCGGGCGAGGTGATCCTGTGCGGCGGCGCGATCAACACGCCGCAGCTGCTGCAGCTGTCCGGGGTGGGGGACGCCGGGCTGCTGCGGGGCCTGGGCGTGGACGTGGTGCACGACCTGCCCGGCGTCGGCGAGAACCTGCAGGACCATCTCGAGGTGTACGTGCAGTGCTCGTCGAAGCAGCCGGTGACGGTCGCACCTGCGTACAAGTGGCGCAACCGGCCGCTCGTCGGTCTCAAATGGCTTCTCTTCAAGTCGGGGCCGGGCGCGACGAATCACTTCGAGGCGGGCGGGTTCATCCGCTCGAACGACGACGTCCGCTACCCGAACGTCATGTTCCACTTCCTGCCGATCGCCGTCCGTTACGACGGCACGGCGCCGCAGGGCCACGGCTACCAGCTGCACGTCGGCCCGATGTACTCGGACGCGCGCGGGACGGTGCGCATCGTCTCCGACGACCCGCGCGTGAAGCCGGCGCTCCGCTTCAACTACCTCTCGACCGAGCAGGACCGGCGCGAGTGGATCGAATGCGTCCGCGCCGCGCGCGCGATCCTCGAGGCTCCGGCGTTCAAGCCGTTCAACGGCGGCGAGCTGTCGCCCGGGCCGTCGGTGTCGACCGACGACGAGGTCATCGAGTGGGTCGCCCGCGACGCCGAGACGGCGCTGCACCCGTCGTGCACGTGCGCGATGGGCTCGGTGGTAGACCCGGCGACGATGCGCGTCTACGGCCTCGACGGCGTCCGTGTTGTCGTCGCGAGCGTCTTCCCGTTCGTCCCCAACGGCAACATCTACGCGCCGACGATGATGGTCGCCGAGAAGGCGGCCGACCTGATCAAGGGCAACACGCCCCTCCCTCCGTCCGCCGTACCGTTCT
>DASSHR010000157.1:0-5119 GCA_035692745.1 Candidatus Limnocylindrales bacterium
CGCGGGGTTCCGGTGGCACAAGAACGGGCCGGGCACGCACGTCGGGAGCCTGCTGCTGGGCCTGTTCGACGACGCCGGCAAGCTCCACAGCGTGGGCGTGACGGCGTCGTTCTCGTGGGATCGCCGCGCCTCGCTCCTCGAGGAGCTGGAGCCGCTCCGGGCGAATGCCCTCGACGACCACCCGTGGAAGGAATGGGCCGAGTGGGCCGACCAGGGCGCGGCGGATGCGTCCGGCCAACGCCTGCCCGGCGCGACCTCGCGCTGGAACCGTGGCAAGGACCTCTCGTGGGAGCCGGTGCGCGTCGAGCAGGTGGTCGAGGTTGCCTACGACCACCTCCAGGGGGATCGGTTCCGGCACGCCACGACGTTCCTGCGCTGGCGACCGGACAAGCAGCCGAAGGACTGTCGCTACGACCAGCTCGAGGTCACGCCCGCCTACGAGCTGAACCGGATCTTCGGCACGGGCGATTGATCCGGGCGATTGATCCGGGCGATTGATCCGGGCGATTGATCCGCGCGTGACGGCGGTTCGTATGATCGTCGGACCGTGAAGCCTCCCGAGCGCGCCTGCCTCCTCATCGCCGACATCTCCGGCTACACGAGCTACCTCGCCGGGGTCGAGTTGGACCACGCCCAGGACATCCTCGCCGACCTCATCAACACCGTCGTCACGACGCTCCGCCCGACGTTCCGGCTCGCCAAGCTCGAGGGGGACGCGGCGTTCATGGAGGCGCCCGAGGCGGACGTCGACGGGTCCCTGCTCCTCGACGTCATCGAGCGCTGCTACTTCGGTTTCCGGCGTCGCCGTCGCGACGTGCGCCAGTCTACGAGCTGCGAATGCGATGCCTGCATCCGCATCCCGGATCTCAACCTGAAGTTCGTGGCTCATACCGGCCTGATCGTGCGCCAGGACATGGCGGGCCTCGAGGAGCTCATCGGACGCGACGTGATCGTCGCCCATCGGTTGCTCAAGAACACCGTCACCGAGGTCACAGATGCATCCGCCTACGCGCTCCTGAGCGATGCCTGCACGACCGCCCTCGGGCTCGAGCCCGAGGCGCTCGGAATGACGGGCCACACCGAGACCTACGAGGTGGTCGGCGAGATCCCCGGCTGGATCCTCGACCTCGAGCAGCGTTGGCAGCAGGAGGACGCGCGGGCTCGCGTTCGCATCGGGCCGGAGGACGCCGCGCTCGTCGCGGACCTTCCCACCTCGGCACCACCACAGCTCGTCTGGGAGGCGATCACGACGCCCGGCGGCCGGATGGCCTGGTCGCAGGGCGTGACCGGGATCACGATGGACAGCGACGGCGGCCGGCGCGAGGTCGGCGCGACGAACCACTGCATGCACGGCAGGGACGAGATCCTCGAGCAGATCCTCGACTGGCGCCCGTTCGACTACCTGACCCAGCGCTCCACGATGCAGACGCCCGGCGGCCCCGTCACATTCGTGAACACGCTGGAGCTCGAGCCGACCGCCGATGGCACGATCGTCCACATGCGCTTTGCCGCGCCCGACACGGAGCGCGAGGTCGCGATCCTCACCCAGATGCGGCCGATGTTCGAGGGCGTGTTCGCCGCCGACCGCGCCGCGCTGCGGGCGCTGCTCGAGGGCAAGCTCGCCGAGCGTGCCGCGCGCGGCTCCGAGCCGACGCTGCCGTGCCCGCGACCGGACGGCGATTTCGCGGATTTGCCACCGATCCGGATGCTCGCCTCAGCGTAGGATCGACGCGCGCAGGGCCCCCGACCGGCCGGCTCGCGCGGATGGAGGATGCGGTCATGACCCAACAGGACCCACCGGCGGCCCCCGATCCCGCGGGCCCGGACGCCGTGGCCCCCGTTTCCGCGGCCCCGGCGCCGCCGCCCGTCGAGCCCCCGGTGTACGTCGCGCCGCCGGCCGCGGCGCCCGTGCTCGTGCCCGGTCGTCGCACGCCGTTGGCGGCCGCTGCGGGCGTGATCCTGCTCGTCCTCGGCGTGCTCGGCGCGATCTTCGCCATCGCGATCCTCACGATCGGGCGCGGGATCATCGATGCCTTCGACTTCTCCACGATCCCGGGCATGGAGGGCGTGAACGATCCGGGCGCGGTCATCGGCAGCGTCGTCTCGTTCATCGCGATCCTGCTGCTGGTCTTCAGCGCCTTCTACGCGATCGGCGGCGTGGGCGCCATGCGCTCGGCCGGCTGGGGCCGGGTCATTGGCATCGTGATCGGCCTCCTCGGCGGCCTGTTCTGGCTGGCCGCGGTCAGCGGTTCGTCCCGCGCCGGCACGGAAGCCAACCCGCTCATCGCGATCGTGCTGCTGGCCGTGCACGCCTACGTGTTCGTGGTCCTCGCGTTCTTCTGGAGGAGCAAGCCCTCACTCGCCTGAGTCGGCCGAACCCTTGCGCCGTCGCGGCGCGCGCTCCAGCTGGCCGGCGCGGTCCGGAAAGGCGTACTCGGCCCAGGGGTCGTAGTCGACCTCGAGCGGCTCCTGCTCCGGGCGCTCCGCCTCGGGGACATGGGTGAGGTTCACCCGCACCCGGTACCAGAGCGAGGAGCGGCCGCGCATGCCGTCGACCAGGACGTCCGCCTCCTCGAGCTTGGCGGCCGGGCCGGGATGGCGCGCCTTCCACCGATCCAACCCCTCGAGCGCCTCCGCCTTCGTCTTCGCCCGGGCGATCTCGATGACCGGGACGTTCGACCGTCGGCGGCCCGTCGGCGTGGGCTTCGATGGGATCGGCTTGCCCGCGGCCTTCGCCGCAGCCCGCCGCTCCGCCTCGGCGACGAAGCGCTGCTCCATCGCTGCCCGATTCTTCTCGCGCTCCGCCTCGGCTTCGGGCGTGTCGTAGTCCGCGGCCGCGCGGCGCTGCTTCGAGGGCTGGACGCGCGGCGGCTCACCTTCCTGCTTGCGGTAGTTCGGCGGCCACGGCGCGTCCCCCTGGCCCTCGGCCTCGTCGCGACGCGAGAGCTCCAGCACCGCCTCCAGCGAACCCACGGCGGCGTCGATCCCGGCGCCCGGATCGCCGATGGAAGCGAAGCGCGCCGGCACCGTCTGGATCGTGAACGCCTCGGCCTCGACGGTCGGCAGCTCCTCCCACGACAGCGGCGTCGAGACCCGCGCGTCGGGCAGTGGGCGGACGGAGTACGCGGACGCGACCGTGCGGTCCTTGGCATTCTGGTTGTAATCGAGGAACACGCCGTGGCGCTCCTCCTTCCACCACTTCGAGGTGGCGATCGCGGGCGCCCGCCGCTCCACGTCTCGGGCGATCGCGAGCGCGGCGCGGCGAACCTCCGGATACGTCCACTTCCGCTCGATGCGGACGTTGACGTGGATGCCCCGTGAGCCGGACGTCTTCGGGAACCCGGTCAGCCCGAGCGCCTCCAGCGATTCCTTCGTGACCATGGCCACGTCGCGGATCTGCGCCCAGCCGACGCCGGGGACGGGATCCAGGTCGACCCGCAGCTCGTCGGGGTGGTCGAGGTCGTCAGCGCGAACGGGATGCGGGTTCAGGTCGATGCAGCCAAGGTTGACGATCCATGCGAGACCCGCTGCGTCATCGACGACGATCTCGTCGGCGGTCCGCCCCGAGGGGAACGACAGCGTCACGGTGCGGAGCCACTCCGGACGGTTGTCCGGTGCGCGCTTCTGGAAGAACGCCTCGCCGGCGGCACCGTTCACGAATCGCTTCAGGGCCATCGGGCGTCCGCCCGCGCCGGCCAGCGCACCCGGCGCCACGGCGAGGTAATAGCGGACGAGGTCGAGCTTCGTCGCGCCGATCGCCTCGAAGTAGACCTTGTTCGGGTTCGTCACGGTGACCTCGCGGTCGCCGATCCGGAGGACTTCCTGTTCCTTCGGCATGGCGCGATGCTAGCGTGCTGTCGATTCCGGACCTCCCATTCGTCGACTCGTCGACAGCGGCATCCGACCGCAGCGCACCGGAGGCACACGCGATGCAGTACCTGATCCTGATCTACAGCGAAGAGGGCTCCGGGCCGCCCGATCCCGAGCGCGTTGGCGGCGTGATGGTCGAGTACGACGCGTACTCGAAGATGCTCCGCGACCGTGGCGCCTTCGTGGCCGGCGACGCCCTCTGGCCGACGAGCAGCGCGACGACGGTGCGCCTCCGCGATGGGAAGACGGTCATGACCGACGGACCCTTCGCCGAGACGAAGGAGGCGCTCGGTGGCTACTACCAGATCGAGGCGAAGGATCTCGACGAGGCGCTCGAGCTGGCCGCCGCGTGCCCCGGTGCCCGGTGGGGCTCGGTCGAGGTGCGCCCGATCGTCGACTTCGCCGCGGGACAGGTTCCGGGCTGACGACGGCCGCGAGCGCCGAGGGCCGCCCGGGCGCCGAAGCCGCGGGCGACGCCGTCGAGCGCGTCTTCCGCGAGGAATCGGGGCGGGTCGTCGCGACCCTGATCCGCGTGCTGCGCGACTTCGACGCTGCCGAGGAGGCCGTCCAGGACGCCTTCGCGAAGGCGCTCGAGGCGTGGTCGGCCCAGGGGGTGCCGGCGAATCCGGCGGCGTGGATCACCACGACGGCCCGGAACGCGGCGATCGACCGGCTTCGCCGCTCGCGGCGGCTCGTCGAGAAGACCGAGGAGCTCGGACGCCAGGCGATGATCGACGTGGAGCTGGCAGGCGGCACGGGAGCGGAGGTAGCGGAGACGGACACGATCGACGATCGCCTGCGCCTCATCTTCACCTGCTGTCATCCGGCGCTGGCGCCGGAGTCGCGCATCGCGCTCACGCTGCGGACCCTCGGCGGGCTCCAGACCCCGGAGATCGCGCGTGCGTTCCTGATCCCCGAGGCCACGCTCGCGCAGCGGCTGGTCCGAGCCAAGCGGAAGATCCGCGACGCCGGCATCCCGTACCGCGTGCCACCGCCCGAGCTCCTGCCGGAACGGCTCGATGCCGTGCTGCGGGTCCTGTACCTGATCTTCAACGAGGGCTACAGCGCTTCCGCCGGGGACGCGCTCGTCCGGCGCGAGCTCACCACGGAGGCGATCCGGCTCGCCCGCGTTCTCGTCGCGCTCATGCCCGACGAGCCGGAGGCGCACGCCCTGCTTGCGCTGCTGCTCCTGCACGACGCCAGGCGGGACGCGCGCACGTCGGCGACCGGCGAGCTCGTGCTGCTTGAG
>DASSHR010000158.1:0-5558 GCA_035692745.1 Candidatus Limnocylindrales bacterium
CGACCTCGCCCTCGCCGCGGAAGGCGTGCGCCGGATCGAATGGGCGGAGCGGGAGATGCCCGTCCTGCGCTCGATCCGCGAGCGGTTCGCGAAGGAGCTGCCGCTCAAGGGCCTGCGCATCGGCGCGTGCCTCCACGTCACAACCGAGACCGCGAACCTGATGCGGACGCTCCAGGCTGGCGGTGCGGCCGTGACCCTGGCGGCGTCCAACCCGCTGTCGACGCAGGACGACGTCGCGGCGGCGCTGGTCGACGAGTACGGCATTCCGACGCACGCGCGGCGCGGCGAGGATCGGGACACCTACTACCGGCACCTCAACTCCGTCGCGGACACGCACCCCAGCCTGACGATGGATGACGGATGCGACCTGGTGTCGCTGCTCCACCAGGACCGGCCGGCACAGGTCGCCGAGGTCATGGCCGGCACCGAGGAGACGACGACCGGGGTGATCCGCCTCCGGGCGATGGCCGCCGACGACGCTCTGGGCTATCCGGTCATCGCCGTGAACGAGGCGCAGACGAAGCACCTCTTCGACAACCGCTACGGGACCGGCCAGTCGACCCTGGACGGGATCCTGCGGGCGACGAACCTGCTCATCGCGGGCCGCAACGTCGTCATCGCCGGCTATGGCTGGGTCGGGCGGGGCATCGCGTCGCGGATGGACGGCCACGGCGGCCACGTCGCGATCGTCGAGGTGGACCCGATCCGCGCCCTGGAGGCGCTCATGGACGGCTACCAGGTGATGACCGTCGGCCAGGCCGCGGGCTGGGGCGACCTGTTCATCACCGCGACCGGCAACGTGAACGTCTTCCGGCGCGAGCACTTCGAATCGATGAAGGACGGCGCCGTCATGGCCAACTCCGGCCACTTCGACGCCGAGCTGGATCTTGCCGCGCTCCGCCAGATGGCCGAGGGGCACGTCCGCGAGGTGCGAGAGAACGTCCAGGAGTTCGACCTCGGCGGCAAGCGCCTCCACCTCATCGCCGAGGGCCGGCTCGTGAACCTGGGCGCCGCCGAGGGCCACCCGGCCGCGGTGATGGACATGAGCTTCGCCAACCAGGCGCTCGCCGCGGAGTACGTGGTCCAGCACCACGCGGAGCTCGAGAAGCGGGTCTACGGCGTGCCGCCGGCGATCGACGCCGAGGTCGCCCGACTCAAACTCGAGGCGTTCGGCGTCACGCTCGACGCCATGACAGCGGAGCAGGCCGAGTACGTCACGGCCTGGAAGCACGGGACGTAGGAGGTTCGGTCGCATGACCTCGTCCGTGACCGTCGCGCCATTCGGTTCGTGGGCGTCGCCCTTCCGGATCGAGCGGCTGACCGATCGCGTCGTCTTCCTGGCGGAGGCCCGAGGCAGCGGTGGCGTCCGCTGGTGGCTCGAAGGCCGGCCCGATGAAGGCGGCCGGCAGGTGCTCGTCCGCCGGGACCCCGACGGCACGCTGACGCGGCTCACGCCGGAGGGCTTCAACGCCCGTTCCCGGGTCCACGAATACGGCGGCGCGGCGACGCTCATCGACGGCGACCTGATCGTCGTCTCCGACTTCGTGACGGGCCGCCTCAACAAGGTGGTCGCGCCGGGACAGATCGTGCCGTTCACGCCCGAGCGCCAATGGCGCTACGCGGACGCCGTGCATGACCGCGCCCGCAACCGGCTCATCGCGGTTCGCGAGGACCACGAGCCGGCGTTCGTCGAGCGCCACGGGGAGTGGGGCAACGACCTCGTCGCGATCGACCTGGCGACCGGCGCCGTGACCGTCCTCGCCGAGGGCGCCGACTTCTATGCCGCGCCGCGCATCTCCCCGGACGGCACGACGCTCGCGTGGCTCGAGTGGCACCACCCGAACATGCCCTGGGACGGCACGGAGCTCTTCCAGGCGCCGCTCCTCGACGACGGACGGCTCGGGCCGCGCCTCCTCGTCGCCGGAAGCCGCAGCGAATGGATCAGCCAGCCGCGCTGGTCGCCGGACGGGATCCTCCACTTCGCCGCCGAGCCGCACGGCTGGATGAACCTGTTCCGGTTCGCGAACGGCGAGATCGAGACCGTCACGGACTTCGAGGCGGAGTTCGCGGGGCCGGACTGGCAGTTCGGCTACGCGACGTACGAGTTCATGGCGGACGGCTCGATCCTCGCGATCGCTCGATCCGGCGGCCGCGACCAGCTCGTCAGGGTGGATGTCCACGGCGACCTGAGCCCCATCGACCTGCCATACACGGAGCTCAACGGGCTCTCGGTCGACGGCGACACGGTCGTGTTCCGCGGCGTCGGTCCCCTGAATCCGGCTTCGGTCGTGGAGCTGGACGCCGCCGGCAACCTCACCGTCCTGCGGGTCGCCACGCCGAACCAGCCCGAGCGCGAGGACGTGTCGCTCCCGCAGCACGTCGAGTTCCCGACGACCGGCGGGCGGATTGCCTACGGCAACTACTACCCGCCGACGAACCGGTCATTCGTCGGTCCGGCGAACGAGCTGCCGCCGCTCATCGTCACGAGCCATGGCGGCCCCACCTCGCAGGCATTCTCCGGCATCGCCACCGGCCTGCAGCTGTTCGCGAGTCGCGGCTATGCGGTGCTCGACGTGGACTATGGCGGCTCCACCGGCTACGGCAAGGAATATCGCAAGCGCCTCGAGGGCCAGTGGGGCGTCGTCGACGTCGAGGACTGCGTCAACGGTGCGAAGTACCTCGCCGAGCAGGGCCTCGTCGATGGCGAGCGGCAGGCGATCCGGGGCGGCTCCGCGTCCGGGTTCACGACGCTGGCGGCCCTTGCGTTCACGAAGCAGTTCGACGCCGGCTGTACCTACTTCGGGATCGGCGACCTTCGGGCGTTCGTGAAGGACACCCACAAGTTCGAGTCGCGCTACCTCGAGTCGCTCGTGGGGCGCTGGCCGGAGGCGAAGCAGGTCTACCTCGATCGATCGCCGAGCCTGCACGCCGAGCGCATCACCGCGCCGGTGCTCGTCCAGCAGGGCGCCGAGGACAAGATCGTCCCGGTCGAGGAAGCCGAGCGGATCGTCGACGCGCTGTTCGAGCGGCACGTCCCGCACGCCTACCTGCTCTATCCCGGCGAGGATCACGGCTTCCGCGGCAAGGAGGCGATCATCCGCTCGTTCGGGGCGGAGCTCAGCTTCTATGCCCAGGTCTTCGGGTTCGAGCCCGCCGACGACATCGAGCCGCTCGTCATCCAGTTCCTCGGCGAGGCGCGCCAACCCGCCTGAGGCCTTCCCCTCGGAAGCGCCCGGGAATCACTGATCCCCGGCACGTCGGGTACCGGGGATCAGCCTGTTGGAGGAACGTCTTCGATTTGGGTGCCGCGCCGGCGCGGCGCGCGATGCGTGCCGGTGCGTGCGCGTCGCGGCATCCTGGGGACCTGGCTGCCTAGGCGGCGAGGCCCTCGGCTTCGCAGCCCTGTGCCTGCCGGCGCCGCTGCGCCATGGTCTCGACGGCCATGACGTCCCGGCGCGCGATGGCGAGGACCTGTGTGTGCTCGAACGCGGTCACGTCCTTCGTGACCTCGTCCTGGACGAAGACCTGCGTGTCCTCGCCCGCATGCCCCATCCAGATCGAGAACGCCTTATCCGAGAACATCATCTGAGCGACCCTGCCTTTCCCTTCCCGCTGTGCTGCGCACATCGTAGCCGGCATGTCGTTCGATGTCAAGATACTTGTGATGAAGAAACACGATGTTCACATACTTGACCTTGAGCCAGATTCGTGCTAAGACTTGGGGCCATGGCAACCAGGCGCCCGGCGCGCGACAGTCTCGACGACTCGCTCGAGATCTGGGCCCGGGAGATCCCCGACCTCGACCCGGTGACCGAGGGGATCATCGAGCGCATCCAGATCCTGGCCTTCAACGTGAACCAGTCGATGGAGGAGACGCTCGCCGCATTCGAGCTGGACCGCCGGTCCTACCAGCTCCTCGGCAAGCTCCGGCGGCACGGTGCCCCATACCGCGTCTCAGCCGGCAAGCTCGCGATGGAGCTGCGCCTCTCGAGCGGCGCCATGACGAACCGGCTGGACCGCATGGAGAAGGCGGGCCTCATCCGCCGCCTGCCCGACCCGAACGATCGCCGCGGCACGCTCATCGAACCAACCGAAGCCGGCCTCAAGGCCTGGGACGAGACCGTCGGCGAAGCGGCGCGGCGCGAGGCCCAGTTCAGCTCCGTCCTCTCCGATGCCGACAAGGCGCGGCTCCACGACCTGCTGCGCGGCTTCATGCAGGCGTTCCCGAACTGGGAGAAGAAGAAGGCCGCCCAGCACGAAGCCGAGGCGACGGGCACCGCCCACGCGGACCCGCACGACTGATCAGCCCCGCGGCGGCCCCGCGCTGATCCTGCGCCGCTGGGCGGCGACGTCGAAGGTCGTCCAGTTCGATTCGATCCACCAGGTGGCGCCGGCGTCTGCCCACGCCTTCGTGGTGGCGCTGGCCGCGCCGGCGTCGTCCGCGGGCGTCGTGCCCTCCATCACGATCTCGAATCCGTCGAGCGATCGCCGCGCGGCGATCCAGTCGCGGACCTTGGCGAGCTGGGCCGGGTCATCGGGGCGGGCGAGTCCCTCGGCGGCGTCCTGCTTCGGGAGCCAGTAGGGGAGCCAGCCGTCGTAGCGGAGGACCCGCGCCATCGACCGCTCGGACGGCCACGCGCCGACGACCCAGATCGGGATGCGCGGGCGCTGCACAGGCGTCGGGCTGAACGCCATCGCATCGAACGCGTAGTGCTGACCCTCGAAGCCGAACGGTTTGCCACTCCACAGGCCGCACAGGATCTCGAGCGTTTCGTCGATTCGCTCGGCGCGCTCCCGCTTCGACGCCGCCTCGGGCGGACGACGAATGCCCGTGATGCCCCTGTCATCGGCCGCCCCGAGCCCGACCGGCAGCACGAGCCGCCCGTTCGACAGTCGATCGACCGTCGTCGTCTCCCGCGCGACCTTCCACGGCCGCCGTCGCGAGAGCGGGCTGATGATCGCGCCGAGGGTGACGCGGGTGGTCGCCGTCGCCATCGCGGCAAGCAGCGCCCACGGGTCGTACGTCTCGATGTCGTCCGCCACGTGGATGCCGTCCCAGGTGAAGACGCCATCCCAGCCGGCCGCCTCCGCCTCGCGGGCCATGGCGACCTGCTCGAGCGCGTCGCCACCGGTGATGATCACGCCATACCGCATCGCGACCGAGGCTAGCCGTCATGCTTTGCGGATGGATTCCGTCCGCCTCCCGCTCCGGCCCACCTACCCGATTCGAACGGAGCGGCTGCTGCTGCGACCGTTCGTCGAGTCCGACTTCGATGCCGTCCTGGACATGCAGTCGCGAACCGAGTTCGTGCGGTACCTCATGTGGGACGTGATGGACCGCGAGGCCGTCGCGAGCTTCATCGGGCGCCGCGTGCGCCAGACGTCGATCGAGGCCGAGGACGGCGCCCTCGTCGTGGCCATCACCGTGCCGCCGTCCGACCGCGTGGTCGGCGAGATCATGCTTCGGCTGTCATCTGCCACGCATCGGCAGGGCGAGATCGGCTGGTCGCTCCATCCCGACGCCCAGGGCCACGGCTACGCGACCGAGGCGGCGCGCG
>DASSHR010000159.1:0-1833 GCA_035692745.1 Candidatus Limnocylindrales bacterium
TCCAAATTTATAGGAATTCTCCCTAGAAACTTAATAGTTCTATTAACGTCCAAGTACGTCTGTGCTTTCTTCCAGCACTTTCCTCTGCTAGACACAGCTGGTTTGATGCATAATTCCTAAGAACTGTGACACATTTGTTCATGTTGAACTTATGAACTTTGTACCATCATCAATTCTCAATACTTTGATTGCTTTACCAAACTGCATATTACCATGGGCACTAAACTGTTTTAAACTCACACAAATATTAGACTTTGGCTCTAGCAAAAACACCAATGTTATTCACGACTTGCTCCCATCGATGTAGGGACATTAAAAAAATATCCACATGAACTAAATCAAATGCAGACATAGTACAAATGATACTATTTGAAAAGGATGTCTGTCTTATTTTGCATATCGGCATACGGTACATTTCTTTAGTTATCTCGTTAGGCCCATATTCCATGACTTGTTCTGAGGAGGGTCTTGTATCACACTCAGGTAATTCAGTAGGTTGCATTACAGGATCAATCATGATTTCTCTTCCATAATTAATATCACACAAACCATAAGTGTTAGCAAGAAATAACATACTTGTGTCACTACTCTTTCCGACCTGAAAAGGAAATGCATTTTCTTTAAACATAACACTTCTACTGATGAATCTCTCTCCTTATTTTTTTCCTTCTAAGTCATATAACACATATCCTCTTTCAGTAATTGAAGACTCGATGTGAACTGATATTCTGGACTTAGACTTTAGATATCAAGTCCTTAAACTATCTTTAACTAACACCAATACCAATAACAGATGTTTGTGTACTATAAAGCTTCTCATAAGGTGCCGTATAATAACATTGAGCTAGGATACCCGTTTATTAGATATACAGCAACTAAATACACGCAAATCCAGAATTGAATAGATACCTCAGCTTAACCCTTAGAGCTCTGGTAACTTCTAGTATGTATTTATGTTTCCTCTCAGCGACACCATTGCGCATATTTGAAGAATTGTTCAATAACACTTGCACATATCAAACTTCAACTTTGGTAAGTAAACCCAAATTATCCTTGAAGAACCAATCATTCATTATAATAATGAAGCACTTAGTACCATCAACAAAGTATACTTATACGGACCTCAAACATCAAGATGTACTAATTTAAAGCAGTTAGAGACTTTAATACAACTTGTAGAAATGAGCTTCTAGCTTGTCTCACACACCAGATTATAGTTTTTTCCTTAAATTTTGAAGGTCCTCGTCTAGCCTAAAAGGCCATACCAGCCTTATTATTCTCATTTACTACAGAACTTGCTTCTCTGGACAACTGATACTTTCTCGAGGGCATATCTGAAACAAAAAGAATTTTTAGCAGAAAAGGGGATGCCCCTACTAACATCACTCTCTTTGGCGGCATATCTGAAATCAACTAAGTTTTATCAGGAGGGAAGTCATCCTATCAACATGGCTCTAACGCACGATCTAAGATCCAAAAAAAAATAACATCCTAATTATCCTGCAGCCTCCCGCTTATAGATGTGGCGCGCAACACACCGATAAATGGGACTCTACTGGACACGGTCTGTGGCCATTCCGAGGACAAACTGCTCTGATACCACTCTGTCACGACCCAACCTATGGGCCGTGACTGACACCCGTTTGGGCGTCCAGATCATATAGACATATCAGATACACATACCGATTTCAGAAAATCACTATTCATTTTGTAAAAATTTCGACAGAGTTTCCTTTGTTTTAGTGACTAGCCACCTGAAAAAGAGAATGACAGCGAACCCAACAGAGATACAGATCATATAACAGATGCATAAGCGGGCCGACAAGGTCACCG
>DASSHR010000160.1:0-4013 GCA_035692745.1 Candidatus Limnocylindrales bacterium
GACCGCTCGAGGATGTCGTCGAGCAGCTCCGGCAGCGGCAGCACCCCGACGCGCGAGCGCAGGCGCCGCACCAGGGCCACGAAGTCGCCGATCGCGGTTCGGGCGCGGCCCGCCAGCTCCGGCACCTCGCCCTCGGCTGCCCGCTCGAGCCCGATCCAGTACGGGATCCCCTCGCGGGCGACGTGGGCTCGCACGACCTCGATCGTCTTGTCGCCGATCGACCGTGCGGGGACGTTGATCACTCGCTCGAAGCTCACCGAATCCGCATCGGAGCGGAGGATCCGCAGGTAGGCGAGCGCGTCCTTCACCTCGCGGCGGCTGTAGAACCGCGTGCCGCCGACGACCTGGTAGCGGATGCCGTAGCGGAGGCACGCCTCCTCGATCGCCCTCGACTGGGCGTTTGTCCGGTAGAGCACCGCGATATCGCGCAGCTTCACCGTGCCGCCGTCGTCCGCCCGACGCGTCAACGCTGAGCCGCGTGTGCCCGTCAGCTCCTCGACCCTACGTGCGATCCATTCGGCTTCCTCTTCCTCGTTGTACGCCTCGAACCGCTCGATGAGCCGGCCGCGGTCGTTCTGCGTCCACAGCTTCTTGTCCGTCCGTGCCACGTTCTTTGACACAACGGCATGGGCCGCGTCGAGGATCAGCTGGGTCGAGCGATAGTTCTGCTCGAGCTTGATGACCGTCGCGTCGGGCCAGTCGCGCTCGAAGTCGAGGATGTTGCGGATATCCGCGCCGCGCCAGCCATAGATGGACTGGTCATCGTCGCCGACGACCGCGAGGTTGCGGTGCTTCTGCGCCAGCGCCCGGATCCAGAGGTATTGCGGGCGGTTCGTGTCCTGGTACTCGTCGACGTGCTGGTACCGCCACCGATCCTGGTACCTGGCGAGCGTCGGTGGGGATTCATCGAACAGGCGGACGGCGTCGAGCAGCAGGTCATCGAAGTCGAGCGCATTCGCCTTCCGCAGCGCCGCCGTGTACAGCCGGGCCAGCCGCGCGATCTGGACGGTCACGCCGGTCGCGAGGCGAAGCGGCGGGATCTCGCCCGGATCGACCATGTCGTTCTTCGCCCGCGAGATGGACCCGAGGATGGCAGCGGGTCGCGTCTCGCCCTTCGCGTCGAGGCCCTCCTCGCGCAGGATCTGCTTCATCAGCGACTGCTGATCTTCCGTGTCGTAGATCACGAAGTTCCTTGCGAGGCCAATCGCTTCGCCGTCGCGGCGCAGCACGCGCGCGCAGATCGAGTGGAACGTGCCGGCCTGCACTTCCTTGCCGGGCTCCCCGACGAGCCGGATGATCCGCTCGCGCAGCTCCGCGGCGGCGCGGTTCGTGAATGTGACCGCGAGGATCTGCCACGGCTTCACCCCGGCGACACCCACCAGGTACGCGATCCGGTGCGCGAGGACTCTCGTCTTGCCGGAGCCGGCGCCAGCGAGGATCAGGACCGGGCCATCCGTCGTCGTGACGGCCCTGGCCTGCTCCGGGTTCAGCCGCCCGAGGATCTCCTGGCGGCGGGAATCCGCAACCTGGCGCTGGTGCTCGTCTGCGCGGGCCTTCGCGGCGGCGTCGGGGCGCGCCTCGGGATCGCGGTCCTCCAGCGGCGCATCCGAGAGCCACGCCGGCTCCTCCGGCAGCGCCGCGGCGGCCTCGCCGGGAAGCACCGGCTGGAGCTCATCGAACCGGGTCCCCTCTGGCTCGTCGGCGGCATCGTCGAACAGGCCGCGGCCGCGCTTCCGAGGGTTGGGCGTCACCGTCCGAATTCTATCGGTCACGGCTTCACCGCCAGCCACTGCAGCTGGAATCGAAGAGCCCGGGCCGTTGCCGGCCCGGGCTCCTGCGTTGCGCGACGTCGGAGTCGACTAGAAGTCCATGTCCCCGGGGCCGCCGTGGCCGTGGCCACCGCCGGGCGCTTCCTTCTTCTCCGGGATGTCCGTGACGAGCGTCTCCGTCGTCAGGACCATCGCGGCGATGGAGGCGGCGTTCTGGAGGGCGGATCGGGTCACCTTGGCGGCGTCGACGATGCCCTTGGCGAACATGTCGCCGTACTCGCCGGCCAGGGCGTCGTAGCCCTCGCCGATCTTCATGCCCTTGACCTTCGAGACCACGACCTCGCCGGGCTGGCCGGCGTTGTCGGCGATCTGGCGGGCCGGGGCCTCGAGCGCCTTGCGCACGATGTCGACACCGACCTGGGCGTCACCATCGAGCTTGAGCTTGTCCAGGGCCGGGATGGCCTGCAGGAGCGTCGTGCCGCCGCCGGCGACGATGCCCTCCTCGACGGCCGCGCGGGTCGTCGAGAGCGCGTCCTCGATGCGGTGCTTCTTCTCCTTGAGCTCGACCTCGGTCGCGGCGCCGACCTTGATCACGGCCACGCCACCGGCGAGCTTCGCGAGGCGCTCCTGGAGCTTCTCGCGGTCGTAGTCGGAGGTCGTGTCCTCGATCTGCGCCTTGATCTGGGTCATGCGGGCCTTGATGGCGTCCGCGGAGCCCTCGCCGTCGACGATCGTCGTGTCGTCCTTGGTCGCGACGACGCGGCGCGCCTTGCCGAAGTCCTCGGCGGTGACGGAGTCGATCTTGCGACCGATCTCCTCGCTGATGACGGTGCCGCCGGTCAGCGTCGCGATGTCGCGCAGCATCTCCTTGCGGCGATCGCCGAAGCCCGGCGCCTTGACGGCGAGCACGGAGATCGTGCCCTTGAGCTTGTTCACGACGAGCGTGGCGAGCGCCTCACCGTCGACGTCCTCGGCGATGATGAGCACCGGGCGGCCCTGCTGGACGCCCTTCTCGAGCGCCGGCAGCATGTCCTGGATGCTCGAGATCTTCTTGTCCGTGATGAGGATGAGGGCGTTCTCGAGAACGGCCTCCATCCGATCCGGGTTGGTCACGAAGTACGCCGAGATGTAGCCCCGGTCGAACTGCATGCCCTCGGTGTATTCCTTCTCGAGGCCGAGGCTCTGGCCCTCCTCGACGGTGATGACGCCGTCCTTGCCGACCTTGTCCATCACCTCGGCGATGATCTCGCCGACCTCTGGATCCGCGGCGGAGATCGCCGCGACGGCCGCGATCTGCTCGCGGTTGTCGACCGGGCGAGCGACCGACTTGATCTGCTCGACGACCGCGTCGACGGCCTTCTCGATGCCGTGCTTGATGACCATCGGGTTGGCCCCCGCGGTCACCACGCGCAGGCCCTCGGCGACGAGCGCCTGGCCGAGCACGACGGCCGTCGTGGTGCCGTCACCGGCGACGTCATCGGTCTTGGTCGCGACCTCCTTGAGGAGCTGCGCGCCCATGTTCTCGAACGGGTCCTCGAGCTCGATGTCGCGAGCGATCGTGACGCCGTCGTTGGTGATCGTCGGGCTGCCGAACTTCTTGTCGAGCACGACGTTGCGGCCCTTGGGGCCGATGGTGACGCGAACCGCGTCGGCGAGGCGGTCGATGCCCTTCTTCAGGGAACGGCGCGCCGTCTCATCGAAATACAGCTGCTTGGCCAAGGTGGTGCCTCCGGGGATGGTTCGGGGGTTGGGTGGTCTGATCAGGGGGTCGCGGCTACTCGCCGACGACGGCCAGGATGTCCTTCTGGCTGACGATGAGGAGCTCATCGTCGTCGAGCTTGAACTCGGTGCCGGCGTACTTGCCGTAGAGCACCTTCTGCCCGACCTTGACGTCCATCGCCACGCGCTTGCCCTCGGTGTCGAAGGCGCCGGGGCCGACGGCGAGGATCATCCCCTCCTGGGGCTTCTCCTTGGCGGTGTCGGGGAGGACGATGCCGCTCTTGGTCATCTCCTCGCGCGGCATCGGCTTGACGACGACGCGATCACCGAGCGGCTGGAGCTTGGAAGTACTGGCCAAGGTGTTCCTCCTGGGGGCGGCCGATGCCGCCCGAACCTTCGTTGCGGGGTGCCTGTGCAGCCCGCTCCGGACCGCACCTCCGGCATCGCCTGCCGGGCAGCGGACCTTCCGGATCCGGGTCATTTAGCACTCTCGGGGTGAGAGTGCTAGCAATAGTAGGAGCGGCC
>DASSHR010000161.1:0-2302 GCA_035692745.1 Candidatus Limnocylindrales bacterium
ACGGTCTCGACTTCAATGCCGCCCTCGGTGAATACGTCCCTGCGGTCGTGGGCGACCTCATCGCCACGATCATCCTCGTGCCGGTCCTCGTGTACGCGTGGGAGCCGGTGAAGGAGCGTCTCGGCCGCTGATGCGGCCACACCCCGCGCGAAGGTGAACTTCGCGCCTCGCTATCTCGGCCGGGGGTCGTGGCTTGCCCGCCGCGACCCCCGCGTCCTCGTCCTGGCCGTTGGCTGCTTCGTCCTGGCGGCCATCCAGGTGTGGGACGTCCGCCTCATGGCGCTGCTCGCCGTGCTCGCCCTGGCCTACTACCGCAGCGCCCGGATCCCGTTCCGTGAAGTCAAACGGCAATGGACGTTCGCCACTGCCTTCGTGAGCTTCATCGCGATCAGCAACCTGATCATCGCCTCCGGCCGCGTCCAGCGCCTGCCGGACGGGGCCGTGGAGCACATCTATGGCTACATCCCGTTCTTCGGGACGCCGGTCTCGGCCGAATCCCTGTCCTATGCCGCGACCCAGTACCTGCGCTTCATCGCGATGATTGCGATCGGCTTCCCGCTCGCCTTCGCCATCGACCCCGAGGCGCTCGGGGTGACGTTCGCGCGGCTCGGCGTCCCGTACCGGTTCGCCTTCGCGATCGACCTCACGTGGCGGTTCATCCCGTCGTTCGCCGCCGACTTCCGGACCACGCTCGACGCGCAGCGTGTCCGCGGCATGGACTTCGCGGCAGCCGGTGGCCCGATCAAGCGGCTGCGGCGCCAGATCCCGATCGTCGTCCCGACGGTCGTGAACGCGATCGCGGGGGCCGAGGACACGATCGATGCCATGGACCTGCGGGGATTCGGCACCCAGCGCCGCACGTGGCTGCGCGAGCTCCGCTTCGACCGGACGGACAAGCTCGTGCTGGCAGGATTTGTGGGGTTGCTGATCGCAGCGACCGTTGCGGGATACCTGACGACGAGCTCGATGATCTGGGTGCCCGGGTTCATGATCCCGGGCTGACGCTGCCCAGGACGTCGCTGACGGGGCCTCGTCCTACTTCCCGAACATCTCCTTCAGCGTCACCGGAATCAGGCCTTTATCGCCGAGCGCCGCGAGCATGCCGGGCAGCGCGTCCAGCGTGTTGTACCCGCCGAGGTGCATGAGCACGATCGAGCCTGGGCGGGCGTTCGCGGTCATCTTCGCGACCAGGTCCGCCGCGGTAGGGCCGCCGTCGGACTCCGGGCGCCAGTCGATCATGTCGACGTCCCACATCACCAGGTAGTTCCAGCCCGCGGCGCCGACGCCGGCCTTCACCGCGTCGTTGTAGCCGCCGTACGGCGGCCGGAACCAGGGCTTCGTCGTGCCGAGGATGGGCTTGATGGCCGCCTCGGTGGACGTCAGCTGCTGCGCCATCTGCGCCGCCGTCAGGTCCCGGAAGTCGGGGTGGTCCCACGAGTGGTTGCCGACGTCGAAGAGCTCGGGATGCTGGGCCGCGAGCTGCACGGCGGCGAGGCCCTGGGCAGTCAGCGTGCCGGACTTGCCGGTGGGGAACAGCGTCGCGTGGACGTTGTGGTCGATGAGCCATTGCACGATGTCGACGGCCGGGTCGAGCCGGCCACCCATGTCGAACGTGAGCGCGATCTCCGGCACGGTCCGCGAGCCGTGCGAGATCACGGTCGCGGGCGCCAACGCAGCGGACGTCGGGGCCGGCGTCCTCGGGGCCGGGGTGACGGGCGCGCCGGTCGCGGACGGGAGGGGGACCGGCGTGGCCGTGGGACCGGGGCTCGGCGTCGGCGGATTCGCGTCATCGACGACGACGCCCGGAAGCAGCACCAGGGTCCAGCCGAGCTCGAGCCGGTCGGGGTCATACGAATCGGATTCGGGATCCAGGGTCGGATACGCGCCCCGGTTCCACCACGCGATGGATCGGGCCGTGGTGTCGAACGTCCTCGCGATCGAGTTGAGCGTGTCGCCCGCACGGACGACGTAGCTCGTGAACGACGCCGCGGGACTCGGGGTGGGGCGGGCGAAGGTGGGCGCCGGGGTCGGGCCGAGGCTCGGAAGGGGCCCGCCGCTGCCGGCCTGGGTGCCCGCGGGCGACGTGGACCCGGGTCCCGAGCCACCGAGGAGGCCGGGGACGATCAGCACGCCGGTCAGGAGGATGACGACGGCGGCGAGGGCAGCCGCGACCCACGGGGATTCGAGGGCTCGGCGCGGCGCGTCGGGTTGTCGACGAGTGGGAGGGGTCATGGTCGCAGTCTGACGGACGAGCGCCGGTTCGCGCGACGGTGCCCTCAGGCGGGCGTCGCCAGCGTGTCGA
>DASSHR010000162.1:0-2514 GCA_035692745.1 Candidatus Limnocylindrales bacterium
TCGAGTCGGTCGAGCGGCGCGGCGGGGTCGAGGAACGCCGTCTGCACGACCTCGTTCGCGGGTTGGGTGACGTCGACGACGCGCCCGATCAGCAGGCCCTTGGGATACGGCGACCGGATGCCCGCCCCGAGATCGATGCCCGCCGTGTAGACCTCCTCGCCGTTCTGGATGACGGCCGCTGCGTTGATGTCGGTCATCACGAGGGTGCCCAGCTGCCCTTCGACCTTGCCGGTCGCGATGCTGGTCGAGAACTGGCCGATCACGGTGGAGCTCGTGTCGCTGATGAGCACCACATGGGCGAAGTTGGAGCCCACGTCCGTCACCCGGCCGACGAGCGCGCCGCCGGTCGAGATGACGACCTGGCCGATCTTGATCCCGTCGTCGGTGCCACGGTCGATGACGATCGCGCGGCGCGCTTCGGAGGTCTCCCGGGCGATCACCGACACCGGTCGCGTCTGGAACTCGAGACCGTTCCGGAGCTGCAGCAGGCCGGTCAGGAGCTCGTTCTCCCGGCGGAGCTCATCGGCGGTCCGCGCGAGCTCCTCGAGCGTCTGGTTCGCCGTCTTCAGGGCTGCGTTCTCCTGGCGCAGCTGGTCGATCTCGGCCAGCGTGGAGGCGATGGAGCCGATGTCCTTCGCGATCCCGTCGACGGCCTCCTGGACGGGCCGGAAGGCGAACGCCACCCCGTGCTCGAGATCGCGAACGAGCGGGTTCGACGAGATCGTGAGCAGGATGAGCGACGCCACGAGCACCCCGACGTACGCCGCGCCCTTGCGCCGGACGGCCTTGTTCGCGAGGAGGGCGCTCATCGTGGCGAGATCATCCGCCCGGCCCGACGACGACTAGCGCAGCGGGCGGGTGTAGGTCTCGGTGACCAGGACGCGGTTCAGGCGGTCGAGGTCCTGGAGGACGGAGCCGGTGCCGCGGACGACGCAGGTCAGCGGATCGTCGGCGACGTGGACGGGCATCTGGGTCGCCTCGGCGACACGCCGGTCGAGGCCGGCAAGGAGGGCGCCGCCGCCCGCCAGGACGATGCCCTGGTCCATGATGTCGGCGACGAGCTCCGGCGGCGTCTCCTCGATCGTGTCGCGGATCGTGTCGACGATCTGCTGCACGGACGGCTCGATCGCTTCGCGGATCTGGTCCGCACCGACCTCGACGCTGCGCGGCAGGCCCGTCAGCAGGTCGCGACCGCGGAGGTTCACGCGGCCCGCATCCCACTCGCCGGGGTACGCGGAGCCGATCGCGATCTTGATGTCCTCGGCCGTTCGCTCGCCGAGGAACAGGTTGTACTCGCGCCGGGCGAAGTTGACGATGTCCACGTCCATCTCGTCGCCACCGATGCGGATGCTCCGGCTGACGACGATGCCGCCGAGGCTGATGACCGCGACCTCGGTCGTGCCGCCGCCGATGTCGACGATGAGGCTTCCGGACGGTTCGGACACCGGGAGGCCCGCGCCGATCGCGGCGGCCATCGGCTCCTCGATCAGGCGGGCCCAGCGGGCGCCTGCATTCAGCGCCGCGTCGAGCACCGCGCGCTTCTCCACCTCGGTCACGCCGGACGGGATGCCGATGATCATTCGCGGCCGGGGCAGCAACCCGATCCGATCGTGGACCTTGTCCACGAAGTACCGGATCATCTGCTCGGTCACGTCGAAGTCGCTGATCACGCCGTCGCGCAAGGGGCGGATCGCGATGATGTTCGCGGGCGTCCGGCCGACCATGCGCTTCGCCTCCGCGCCGATCGCGAGGACGCGCTTCGTCTTGGCCTCGATGGCCACCACCGACGGCTCGCTGATCACGATGCCGCGATCACGGACGTGGACCAGCGTGTTCGCGGTCCCGAGGTCGATGCCGATGTCGCGGGAGAACAGGCCGAGCAGACGGTCGAGCATTCGGAGGAGGGTCCCCTGTGAGGCGCGCGGTGGGTGGTCGTGCGGGCGCAGCCGCGCGGAATGGGCGCGGGGCTCCGCAGTATACCCGCGACCGTCCCATCCTCCAGTTCGGGTCGCGGATGCACGCCCAATGCACAAATCGCGCCCTTGGAGCCGGTACGGGCGGCCGACTGCGGCTCGTGGTCTCCCGTTCCCGTTCGACCCGACCACAGTCCCGCTCGGCGAGCTGCCGTCAAACCCAGGATTCGGGCGATCGAACACCGTTGTGACGTCGATGTCCCGGATCTGCACATTGAGCGTTCACGGCGGCCGCCAAGCCGGACCAGGGCCTACGCGGCCGGCGGCGGTCGCGTGCCGGCGCGATCGAACGCGATTCCACGGTCCCGGAGCGACACGTAGGCGTCGTGGCCGATCACGAGGTGATCCAGCAGGTCGATGTCGAGAAGGCGGCCGGCGGCAAGCGCCTCGGCCGTCAGATGCAGGTCGTCCGGCGAGGGCGTCGGGTCGCCGGACGGATGGTTGTGGACGAGGATGATGCCGGAGGCATCGAGGCGGACCGCATCCCGGAACAGCTCCCCGACCCTGACGAGGGATGCCGAAACGTTGCCCTGATACGCCG
>DASSHR010000163.1:0-3472 GCA_035692745.1 Candidatus Limnocylindrales bacterium
AATATCTTCACTTCCTTTTATCCACTCTGTATTTTTTCTTATTTTATTTGGTACTCTTTTTGCTCCTATTTTATGATTACATGGTGTTGTCAACCACCAATGAGTCTTGGTAAGTATATGGGGGTAATATTTATCTAAAAAGGGTATTCCTAATATCATATCTTTTGTAGGTAAATCATAATTGTATATTTCATCTATTTTTAATATTTTATTCCATATTTGTATTTTTATATCTTTTGCTTTATAATTAATCATACTACCTTCATTATTAAATCCTTTTACTATTATTGGTGTTTTTAATTTTATCCATTTACTATCTGGTAAACAATTATATTTACATATATTAACTTCTGCTCCTGTATCTATCATAGGTGTATAATATCTATTGTAATATCCTTCTACTATTATTTTCATTAATATGTGTATTTTCATATTATTCTTTTTATTATTCTTGTCTTTTTATCATATGTAACTGTTATATGTGTTGGTTCTATTTTATATGGTTTTAATCTGTTAGAGCCCGTACATTTGAATTTTGGTAACAGGGTGATCAATTGAAGTACTTAGAGTCATTTCCAAGGTGGTTGACAATTAAGTGTGCTTATGGAGAATTTGAAACTTTAACTGGAATCTTGTTAAGGATTGGTGAATATAAGTTATGGACATGTTATAAGTACAAGTGTACACTTACAAGATTTAAGTTACTAAGTCTTTCTTTGGTTTTTACAAGTGAAGGAATTATGTGTTTCGAAAGTTACAAAGTGTTTTGTGGTGGTTGGTCCAAGTTGTGTGACATATATATATTATTTTCATTTAATGAGGGGGACATGTGTATTATCTCTACACACATTATATGTTGCAAAATAAGAGACCAAGTGTTACTTATGTATACATACTCACTTATGGATTTATATATACAAGGGACAAGGCATATTTCATACTTAGAAAAATTTTTGAGGAGCTGCTACAGTAAATTCGTTACTGCTGCTACAGTAACCAGCCATGAAGATTTGTGATTTTTGCTTCCTTCTTCAATTCTAAGGCTTCAAGCTTGGTATATGGGATCCCCCAAGAGTCGTAGAAGGTTTGGTTTGTCGAGGAAACCCATAGATTTTCGTGGGTGAAGGTTTGAAGTGTTGAAAAGGGTTATGAGGTAAGTTTTGATTCTTCATCTTTTGAGTTTAATTAATGGTTTCTATGGTGTTAAATGTTGTTATTATGAATGAATGACCAAGAAAATGTGATTGATTAGTTGAGAAAGAAGCTTGTAGAGTGAGATTTCGAATTTGGAAACTTAAGCTTGTTTGAACCCCAATTTGGTGTAAATTGTTATTCTTGTGTATTGTTGGTTTAAATTATGTTCTTGTGGACTTATGTGAGTGGGAAAAAAATATAGAAAACTTGGGAGCATTCAATGATAAGCTTGAGGGTCGCATTAGGGCCAAAAATGACCAAAAGTGTAGCGTTTTGAGATTGTGGGTTCTTGTCGAACATCAGGGTGTTGCGTTGTGGTCCTTGGAGCATCTTGAGGTAGCTTAACATGTTATTGGTGTGTAGTAGGTGCAGATTTTTGTTTTTCAAAAAATTGAAGAAAGTATAGCATTTTTCGTTTTAGCGTTTTAAGCCTTCGTTTTGTGTTTTAAGGGTGCTATTGGATTCTTGAAGCTTGTTGGAGTGTTGAATGTGTTGAGGGTGTATATGTGCTTGGGTGACTGCCCTAATTTCAGTTTTCAATATTGCTAAGTAGTTGGAGAATTTAGAATGGTTGGGTGACTTCTAGTTGGAGAATTGTGATGCATTTTGGTTAATGTTGATTGTTGTTGACTGTTGTTGTTGTGTTGTGGGCTGTTTGGGGTCTAAATAGAACCCCCGGGATGGTCTATTTTAAGGGGAGACTCTGGCGAAATTTTTGTAAACTTGGGAAGAGGTTTAGTACTAATAATTGGCATATATTATTACTTGTAGATTTGATACCACCGGAGAGGTAATTTGGGTTCGTTCGTAATTGGAGTCTCTTGGACAAGAAAGAGGTATGTAAAGTTAAATTTCTTGGCATGATTTCAAGCTTTGCTATCCTTATGTAAGACTAGGCTTGAAGGACTCATAATGGTCCCAACTTAAGCCAAATTATCATTTCCTTGGCCATCCCAAGACTTGTTAAAGAATTCTACAAATCAAATTATCATGCATAAGTACGGCATATTTGCAAAATTTCCTCAAGCCTTTCACATGAACCAAAAATGCAAATTGTTATTCCTTAACAAGTATAGAATCTATCTTATTCTAATTCGTATACACTCCAAGCATGTAGGTTAACAAGATATGAGTTCCCAAAATAATGACAAGTTTTGAACACTAAGAGAAATTGTAAGTTTGAAACCAACTACGCCCAATACTTTGGAAACCAAGGAAAGAGCTTTGGACCAATTTGATATATATGATTTTGTTACCAAGTAAGATTATTTTGCTACAAGTAAGATTGTGAAATATTGTCCATATGCTATTAATGTATAAATGGGAACTATGCACAAATCCGAATTCTTTACAGATGTCTTTTGAGTTTAATACCAAGTCTTTCCCCATATTTTGGAAATCTAATTAAGTTAATCCTCCTTGTAATTTGCCAAGGGAAAATGCAAGTTTGCTAATTTGAAATAAAACAAAAGTAAATGGTACTTTGACTCTAAGTTAAATAAATTGGCATATTTAAGATATTGTCTCTCCAAACAAAATAAGATCGCTCAAAATGTTCTTTCTAAATCTTTGCGAAAAGAGTTCAACCATCTCCAAGTCTACGCCCGCATAAATAGATTGAGAAACAAATTTGAAAATAGATAAATATGATTATGAGCAAATTATTTTGCTATGAAATAAGTTTGAGTCACATGGTTGCCAAGAAGATGCTAAAATAATTCACCTCGCAACTTTCCTAATATTGGGGCCATAAATACTATAATAAGTTCCAAATTGAACCCAACAGAGGAAGTGACAATACTTAATTCCAAAATAAGCAACTTCTGGAATTTAAGGGAAATTGCTAACTAGTTGCGAATATGTCACTCAAGTGGATTTAAAAATCAAAGGAATAAATGTCATAATGAACTTTCAAGAAAATAACTTGATCCAACAAAAACCTTGTCCTCAATTATGGAGTTGGAACCAAAAACAAAACCCAAAAGTGACTTTCATGCATATGTCTACTCTACTCTACCCGTGCCCCTATATATATATACCCATTCACCGGTTTCCGGGCCGGTTTAGTCGTGCGTGCTATACTATATATATATTTTCCGATGGTGGTTGGATACGGCGGAGTCGGTTTCGCCCAAGGGCCGGCTTCGCTTAGATGGAGTATGCTGTGATTGGGCCTTTGCTCTGCTCTGTTTTTGTTGTAGGATCCGTGACTACCGGGACGCCGGCTCACCATCCTACCCTCTGATTATGTGTTGGAGATGTCGGGATTTGAACTTCC
>DASSHR010000164.1:0-15083 GCA_035692745.1 Candidatus Limnocylindrales bacterium
CCGTGCCGGCGCCGCCCTCTCCGGGTCGGGCTCACCGATTGCGGGACCAATCAAGACGGGTTCGGTCTCCAACGAGCGATGAGGTGGTGGGGAGCGTAGCAGAGGGCGCGGAGGCTTCCCGGCCCCTCGATGCCCTCGCCGTCTGGTTCGATCGCCTGCCCGCCATCGCCGTGGGCATCGCGCTGGTCGCGCTCGCGCTGGTCGCGTACTGGCTGCCGGGCAGCGACCGCTGGTACAACCACTTCGTCTGGCAGGCGATGGCGTTCCTGCACGGCACGGCCGTGATCGACTGGCCCGTCAACGGCGGCGGCTTTCCGAGCGGCAACGACTGGATGCAGGATGTCTATCCCCTTCGCGAGCTGACCGGCGACCCATCGACGACCGGCGCGCTGCTGCCGTTCCCTCCCCTGCCCGCGATCGTGCTCATGCCGTTCGTGGCGATCTGGGGCCTGGCGACCGACATCCGTGCCGTGTCCGTCGTCATGGGCGCCATCGACGTGGGGCTCGCGTGGTGGGCGCTCGGCCGCCTCGAGGTATCGCGCACGATCCGGCTGGCGACCACGGTCTTCTTCGCCTTCGGGACGGTGTTCTGGTACGCGGCCCAGCTCGGGACGACGTGGTTCTTCGCGCACGTGGTCGCGATCGCGTTCATCCTCGGCGCCGTCGGCGTCGCCCTCGGATCGGATCCCGAAGCGGATGACGAGCTCGAGGAAGGTCCGACGCCTTCGACCGTCGCGCGCGATCTCGCGGCGACCCTGCGCCGGGGCATCCACCTCATCGACCGGCGGCAGTTCCTCGCCGGCGTGCTGTTTGGAATCGCGTGCATGGCGCGGCTGACCGTCGTGTTCGGTGCGCCGTTCTTCATGCTCGTCGGCGGGATGTCGTGGGCGCGCCGCTCGATCTCGGCCGGAATCGGCGCCGCGATCCCGCTTGCCCTGCTGCTGGGCTACAACGTCGCGACGACCGGGCACCTGTTCCACCCGGGCTACGAATACCAGTACCGGCTCGAAGCCAACGGCTACCAGGCGCTCGGCTACAACCCGGACTGGGACATCGAGGACGCGCGGTACCTGCCCCAGAACCTCGGGATCCTCCTGTTCTCGACGCCGGCGATCCTCCCGGACCATCCGAGCGAGTTCAACACGTTCGCGGATCCGAACCAGGACCTGTGCACCGGCCCGGACGCCGCGCGCGGCCTGTTCGACGAGCAGTGCCCCCTCGCCGCCCCCAACCAGATCGGGATGAGCATCTTCCTGACCTCGCCGGCCTTTCTGCTCGGCGCGTTCGCCTTCCGGCGCCGCTCACGCCTCGTCGCCGGCTCGTTCTTCGCCGTCGGGTTCATCGCCTTCGTGAACCTCATGCACTTCAGCCAGGGCTGGGTCCAGTTCGGCTACCGGTTCAGCAACGACTTCATCGTGTTCGCCCTGCCCCTCGTCGCGCTCGGGATGCAACGCCGGGGACGGGTGGGCTGGCTGGGCGTGGGTCTGATCGCGGCGTCCGTCGTGATCAACCTGTGGGGTGTCATCTGGGGCAACATCCTCGGATGGTGATCGCGTGACCAGCCGCGCCCTGCCGGCCGGCCTCGGCGGCCTCAGCGGCCTCGCCGGCCCGCGACTCGTCGCCCTCGCGGCACCCATTGCCGTCGCCGCGTTCGTGATCGTCAACGCGTGGGGCGGCCTGATGCCCGGCGTCGCGTTCTGGGACACGGGCGAGTTCCAGACGGTGCTGCCGATCATGGGCACGGCCCACCCGACGGGCTATCCGACCTACGTGCTGCTGGGCTTCATCGGCAACATCCTGCTCACCCCGATCGGCGAGCCGGCCTTCCGGGTCACGGTGCTGTCGCTCATCGCGGTGGCCGTGGCCGCGGCCGCCACGGTCGTGCTCATCCGGCGCCTGACCGGCTCGACGATCATCGGCGCAGCGACGGGCATCGGGCTCGCGACGACGCCGGTCGTGTGGTTGAACGCGACCCGCGCCGACCCGCACCCGATCCACCTCGCCTTCGTGGCTCTCTTGCTCGTCGCCCTGGTCCGCTGGGAGCACGGTCGCCGGGAGCTGGCACGCGGCGAGCTCGACCAGGTGCACGCCGACCGACGGCTCGTCCTCGCCGCGGTGCTCTTCGGGCTCGCGGAGGGCAATCACTCGCTCACGCTGCTGCTCGCGCCGCCGATCGCGCTGTACGTGCTGGCGGTGGAGCCCGGGATCCTGCGCCGGCCGCGGTTCATCGGCGCCTGCCTCGGCGCGGCCGCGCTCGCGATGGTCGTCGTCTTCCTCGAGCTGCCCGTGCGCGGCGGGCTCATTCCCGCGCCCCTGATCTACGGCCGGCCCGCGACCTGGGACGGGTTCTGGTACGTCGTGTTCGCGCAGCAGTTCCAGGGCTCCGTCGGCGACGTCTTCGCGAACCTGCCCCAGAAGCTCGACAAGGTCCTCGCGCTGGCCGATGCCCAGCTCGGCCCGCTCGTGTTCGCCGTCCCGGTGGCCTTCCTGGTCGCGGCATGGAAGGCGCCCCGGTACACGCTCCTCACCGGCCTCGCGCTCGTGCTGACGGTGCTGTTCAACCAGGCCTACGCGAACGCCGACATCGAGCGCTACTACCTCGGGCCGGTCCTCTGGATCTGGACCTGGATCGGCATTCTGGCCGCACAGGTGGCGCGGCTCATCGGGGCGGTCGCCGTGCGCCTCGGCTCACTCTCGGAGGGCATCTCCCTCGATTCGCCCGCCGCCCGGCCCGCAATGACCGTCGCAGCCGCTATCGTCGCGGTCGTGCTGCTCATCCCCACCCTCGAACAGGTCGACCTCCGCCGCGGTGCCGCCGATCGCTCCGGCGACACCGGCGCCCGGCAGTGGCTCTCGGAGGTGCTGCCCGAGTCCGTCGTCGCCCGGGATGCGGTGCTCGTGAGCTGGTGGAGCACCTCGACCGCCCTCTGGTACGCCCAGAAGGTCGAGGGCCAGCGTCCCGACATCACGGTCATCGACGACCGGACGATGCTCGACGAGCACCTCGGACGGGCGCCCGACGTGATCAATGCGAACCTCGGGCGGCGTCCGGTGTACGTGATCCGGCTCGACGGCCGCGACACCGACGAGCTCCTGGGCCAGTTCGACATGACGCTCGTGGCCGGCGGCGGCAGCTTGGGCGTGTGGCGCGTCGACGGGCGGCTCGCGGCCCAGTGACGACCGCCACATCGCCCGCGTTGCCCGACATCTCACCCGCGACCTCGCCCGTCGGGAGCCGCCTCGCGGAGCTGTCCTACTTCTTCCCCGCCCACAACGAGGCGGCGAACCTGCGCGGCCTCGTCGAGGAGGCGCTGGAGACGCTGCCCTCGCTTGCCGACCGCTTCGAGATCCTCATCGTGGACGACGGCTCGAAGGACGAGACGCCAGCCATCGCCGACGAGCTCGCCGCCGCGCATCCCGAGGTCCGCGCCGTGCACCACGCGGTCAACCAGGGCTATGGCGCGGCGCTCCGGACCGGCTTCTCCAGCGCCCGCTACGAGCACCTCGCGTTCACGGACGGCGATCGGCAGTTCAAGGTCGTCGACCTGGGCCGGCTCATCGACCGGCTCGAAGCCGGCACGGCGGATGCGGTCGTCGGCTACCGGATCAAGCGCGCCGATCCGCTGGTGCGAACGCTCTACGCGAAGGCATACCGCCTCGCGAACCGCATCTTCTTCGGGCTCAAGGTCCGCGACGTCGACTGTGCCTGCAAGCTGTTCACTCGCCGCGCCCTCGAGGGGGTCTCCGTGGAGTCAGGCGGCGCGTTCTTCTCCGCCGAGCTGCTGATCAAGCTCACGGCTCGCGGCCGGCGCATCGACGAAGTCGGTGTTCCGCACTACCCGCGGACCGCCGGCAGCCCGACCGGCGCCAAGCCCCAGGTGGTCTTCCGCGCCGTGCGCGACTTCTGGGCGCTGCGGCTGCGCCTGTGGGCGCGGCCCTCGAACGCCCTGCAGCGAGGCCGCCCGATCCTCGGCGGCTAGCTCGCAGGCGCGGCCAGGCGCGGCGAGGCGCCGTCAGGCGCGGCGAGGGCCCGTGTCGCCACCACCACCCGCGTTGGGGTCGACGTCGAGCGAATTCACGAAGTCGCGGAACATGTCGAGCCGTGGATCGGGCGGGCCATTCCCCACGGATTCGAGTGGCACGCGGCGACGCCGCGGGCGTCCGCGCTCGTCCGGGGTCGAAGGGTCGCCTTCGCCGCCCGCATCCTGCGCCATCCCGGCCTCGCCTTCGATGGCGCCTTCCTCGTCCGGGTCGGCGTTGAGCGCCGCCTGAGCGAGCACGGATTCGGCACAGTAGATCGGGCTTTCGGTCCGCACCGCGATCGCGAGCGCGTCGGACGGCCGGGCATCGACTTCCTCCTCGACGCCGTCGCGCTCGAGCACCAGTTGCGCGTGGTACGTCTCCTCCGCGAGGTCGGAGACCACGATGCGCGCCACCCGAACGCCGAGCTGCTCGAGCGCGGAGACGAACAGGTCGTGAGTCAGGGGCCGCTCGGCCTGGAGGCCCTGCAGGCGCATCGCGATCGCACTCGCCTCCCAGGCGCCGATCCAGATCGGCAGGTAGCGATCGCCGACGTGGTCCTTGAGGATCACGACGTGCCGGTTCGAGAGCATGTGGACCCGGACGCTTTCGACCACCATCTCGACGAGTCGAGCCATGCAGGGATTATCCCATCGGCCTACGAGCGCGGCGTTGCCGTCGGGGCGCTCGAGGTTGCGGCCGGCGATCCATCGGGCGCCGGCGAGCCCAGGGGGCCGACCGGCTGCAGGAGCGCGCGCCCGATTCCGTTCTTGCTGATCCACACGATCGCGTCCGGCTCCTGGTCGAGCCCGGGCTCGACGTAGAAGCCTCGGAAATCCGCCCAGCCGGTGTTGCCACCGGCGAGCCGGTACTGGACCACGAAGGAGCCGTTGACCTTGGAGATGCCGACCAGGCGGTCGCTGCCCGGGTCGAAGCCGTAGATCGTGCCGGTCCGCTTTTCCGAGCCCGACCCGATCCAGCGGTACGCGGGCGCGGGCCGGAGAATCCCGTCGTCGAGCTCCGCTGCGGACCAGCCCACGCTCGCGCCGCCGCTGTAGCGATACAGGATGCCGCCATCCGCGATCCACACGTCGCCGTCGATGTACATCCCGGTGACCTTGGTCAGGTCCCGCACCGAGGACAGCCACAGGTTGGGCTGGGCCGGGAATCCGCTGCCGTCGGCCGCGGGCGAGTACCGCTTGATCTGCTGCGCCGACGGATCGACGACGTACAGGTTGTACAGGTTTGCCTCCGGATCGCGGAGGAACGTGCCGATCGCCAGGATGTCGTTGCCCCACTCCGCGGAGCCGGTCACGCGGACGCGGGAGATGCTGCCCTTGCCGGTGAGGTTGGCAGGCCGCCACCGCCAGACCACGTTCTTGGCGTCCACCATCAGCAGGTCCCGGCCACCGACCCCGATGAGCTTCGGTGCGCTCTCGGTGGCGCCCGCAGCCTTGTTGCCCTCGCGGAAGATGACGCTCGCCTTGTGACCCGCGAGGTCGATCCGGTAGACGCTCTTCGTCGCGGCGTCGAGCACGAACGGCATGCCGTCGGGGCCCTTCACGATGGCGCGGAGGTCCACCGCCGGCTCGGCGGGGAACTTGAAGATGGAGGTGGACGCCACGTCGACCATGCCGTACAGGCGATCGAGCGCGGCCACGACCTGCTTCCTGATCGGATCGACGGTGGACGCCGGCACGCCGGCCTGGCGAGCCGCATCGAGCTTCTGGTAGGCCTCGGTCAGGAGCTGCTCGGCCTTGTTCGGGTCGTTCGCGACGAGGTCGATGCCGGGCCCGATGACCCGGTTGAGGTCCTCGCGCGCCTTGTCGATGGCCCCGGCGGCGGCGTCGAGCGTCTGGATCGCGGGGCCCTGCGGCTTGTTGCCGCCGAGGACGAAGACCGCGATGCCGAGGCCGCCGACGACGACCACGAGCGACAGCAGCGCCATGGCCGCGCGCCGCTGCATCTCCCGGCGGGCACTGAGCGGGGTCACGCGGCGGTTCGGGGCGCCGCGCGCCGGCAGGGCGTCGAGGCCCCGGGACAGGAGCCGGTACAGCACGCCGCCGACCGCGCCACGGGCCGTCCGGGCGCGCGTCTGCGCCGCGGCGAGGCCGCTGGCCACGGAATCGGCGAGCGGGATCGGAGATCGATCCGGCGACCCGGCGAGGGGCTCGGCCGGGCGCACGGGCACCGGCACGACCCCCGCACGGGCGACGGCGATCTCGGAGGCTTCGATGACCAGCGCACCGTCGCTGCCGTTGCCGCCGCTCTCCCGGAAGCGCGCTGCGAGGGTCTCGACGGCCGACTGCGGATGGAGCGTGACCAGCGCGTCCTTGATCGCGTCGGAGCCGAGGGCGACCACCACCGCGGGTGACACGAGCAGGAGCTGGTCCCCGACGTCGATCTCGCCGCGCCACACGTCGGGCTCGATGTCGGCGGAGGGCAGGCCGCGGTCGCGATGGGGATCCGGCAGCGTCGACAGGCGCGCGCCGCGGTTGAGGTACGCCTCGGCCGGGCCGACGGTACACACGTAGAGCTCCGTATCCCGAACGACGGCGAGCGCGACACCGATCGGGCCCGGGCCGGTGCCGAGGGCGCTCCGCTCGCGGGCGTGGGTCAGGCGCTTGTTCGCCGCCTGGATCGCCTTGACGAGGCAGACCCGGATCCCGGCCGATTCGTCGTAGTAGTACTCGGTCCGGATCGCGTCCGCGACGAGGCGCGTGGCCTCACGGGCCTTCGCGCCGCCGGTGCGCGACGTCACGAGCAGGTAGAGGTGGCCTTTCGTGCGCGTCTGGGCACCGACACGCGGCGCGACGTGGAGCGCGGTGTCGGGCGAATCGGCGGCGCGCTCGGCGTCCGGCACGACACCGAGCTTCATCTGGATTCGGTGGGCCACGGTGGTCCTCTGCCAGGGGCTGCGTCGGGGCGGGGATTATCGCACCTCGGGAGCGTCACGCCGACGCCCGGCACGGGGCTCGCGTGACGCTCGACCGTCCCTCAGTGCCGGCGGATCGCCACGCGCACCTGACGCACCGGATGGCCGGCTGGTGCCCTGGTGAACGCCTCGGCCAGCTCGGTGCCGTGCAGGAGCACCTCCTGGCCCACGATCGGTGCGTCGGCCTCGACCACGAGCGCGTCGCCCTCGACCCGCAGCGCCCGGCACGCACCGTGGGCAGCGGGCGCGAGCTCCGCGACGATCGCGTCGAACGTGGCCACGAATCGTGCCTTGCGCAGCTCGTCCTGGAGCCCGAGTCCGGCGGCTGCGGCCGGCATCAGGTCCCCGATCCGTCGCATCGGCCGGCGCCGCGGCGGCTCGTCGCTCATCGCTCCAGCCTCGCGCCCCCGGTGTCGCCGCGCACCGACCAGGGCGTTGCGATCGCCCGGAGCGCGGCATCGAGGTCGTCCAGCGTCGTGGTCGTCACGAAGGCCTGGGGGAGCTCGGCGATCCGGCGCACGAGGTGGCCGCGACGTGCCGGATCCAGCTCGGAGAACACGTCGTCGAGCAGCAGGAGCGGCGGCCGTCCATCGTGGCTCGTGACGAGGTCGAGCTCGGCGAGCTTCAGAGCCAGGATCGCGGTGCGCTGCTGCCCGCGCGAGGCAAACGACGCCAGGTCCCGGCCGCCCATCACGAACGCGAGGTCGTCCCGGTGCGGCCCGATCAGTGTGGTGCCGTTCCACGCCTCCTTCTCGGCCGTCTCGACCAGCCGGCGCGCGAGCGCGTCGCGGTGGCTCTCCCCGTCGATTGCCGGTGCGTTCGTCACGTACTCGATGCCGAGCGCGCCGCCGGCCGCCTCCTCGGGCGCGATCTCCGCGTGCGCGCCGGCAAGCGGCCCGCCGAGACGCGCCAGCAGGGCGTGGCGAGCCGCCACGACCGCACCGCCTGCGTCGAGGAACGGCTTGTCCCAGTACCGGAGCTCCTCGCGCGTCGCGGTCTCATCGCGGATGGCGCGGAGGAGGCCGTTCCGCTGCTGCAGCGCACGCCCATACGTCGCCAGCTCGGCCGCGTAGCCGGGGATGAGCGTTGCCGCGAGCTGGTCCAGCGTCCCCCGGCGCAGCGATGGCGACCCGACGACGAGGAGCATGTCTTCGGGCGCGAACAGCACGACGCGCATGCGCTCCGCCAGGGCCGGCGCGCGACGCGGCAGCCCGTTGACACGGAGCCGCTTCCGGGCGCCACTCGCGGCCGCATGCGAACCCGGCCGCACGAGCGCGACGTCGATCTCCGCGTCGCCGAACCGGCCTTCGATCCGGGCCACGTCCGCGCCCCAGCGGATGAGCTCGGCGTCCGTCGTGGTCCGATGCGAGCCGCCGCGCGCGAGGACGACCATCGCCTCGAGCAGGCTCGTCTTGCCGGCGGCGTTCGGGCCGTACACGAGCTGCGGACCCGCCTCGAAGCGGACGTCGAGCGCCTGGTAGGCGCGCAGATCCGCGAGCCGCAACGAGTCGAGGACCGAGGCCGCTCCCGGCGCGACCGCAGGCGCCATGCCCGCGTCCGTGCCGAGCACCTTCATCGGGCTACGAAGTCGTCCTCACGGGCATGACGACATGCACGTAGCCGTCGTCGCCAACGGGTTTGAACACGCCCGGGGCGAGCGGCCCCTGGAGCTCCAGCGCGAACTGGTCGGCGTTGACCTTCTCGAGGACGTCCGCGAGGTATTTCGCGTTGAACGCGATGGACGTTCCGTCGCCTTCGACCGCCGCGTCGACCTGGCCGACGTGATCGCCGATCTCGGCGTTGGCGCTCACCGTGATCCCCGATTCGCCGTTCGACGAGATCTGGAGCTTCACGATGTTCGCGGACTCGTGGGCGATGAGCGCCGCGGGCCGGACAGCGCGCAGGAGCTCCTCGCGATCGAACGTCGCGCTCGTCGTGTGTGCCTTCGGCAGCACCGTCTGGTAGTTCGGGAACTGGCCGTCGATGAGCCGGCTCACGAGGTCGATGTCCGTGTGCTCGTCCTTGATGTGGAACAGCACCTGGTTCCGGCTCTGGGCGAGCACCACCTCGACCGGATCGTCCGTGTCGCCCAGGATCCGCATGAGCTCCGTGAGAGCCCGGGCCGGAACGACGACGCTGGTTTCGCCGACGGGGTCGAGGATCGGGATCGTCTTGACCGCGATCCGGTAGTTGTCGGCGGCGGCGAGCGTGAGCGTCTCGCCCTCGAACCGGCACAGGACGCCGGTGAGGATCGGCCGGGCCTCGTCCGTGGCCGCGGCGAACGCCGTCTCCTCGAGAGCCCGCTTCAGCACGTTCTGGGCGATCCGCGTGGTCGGGCGCTCGCCGGTCGGCTGGATGGACGGGAACTCGTCCGCATCGATGCCCTTGACGTTCGACTTGAAGCTGCCGGCGTTGACGTGGAGCGTCTCGTTCGGTCCGGTTTCGAGGTCGATCCGCTGGCCGCCCGGGAGCGAGCTCACGAGGTCGGCGAGCAGGCGCGCCGGGACGGTGGTCGACCCGTCGGACTCGACCTTGCCGGCCACCCAGTACACGAGCCCGATCTCCAGGTTCGTGGTGGTGAGCCGCAGGCCGCCGTCCTCGGTCTTGAGGAGGACGTTGGCGAGGACGGGCAGCGTGCTTCTGTTGGAGACCGCTCGGCTCACGACCCCGAGGCCGCGAGCCAGGTTCTCCTGCATGACCGAGAGCTTCACGTCAGGTCCACTCCATGGGCGGGTCGGTCCAGGGATTCGGTTACGAGGCAGACTCGCAGGGTTCCCGGCACCCGCGAAGTTCACGTCATTGGGTGTGCGTATCTTCCTTCATTCTTCGATGTCCGTCATCACCGTCATAAGGCTGTGGACGGCGTGGACGGCCGTGCTCGATCCCGTTCGCCCGTCCGGTGGACGACGACGTCCCAACCGTGGCGGCACGCCCGCGAATCGTGGACCGCATGCGGGATGACCGGCGGATAACCAGGCTGGCGCCGGACCAGCGGATGGGTCGCATGGCGGAATCGTCCACCGCGGCCGTGCCAGCTGTCCGTCATCGCGTCCACATTGCGGCGGCATTGCAAAGCGACCACCGATCTTGCGAGTGCACGCGTCTTCCACAGGGATGCTGGGTTCGGTGGACAACTTGCTGGGTGGTTAGGGCCGCCCGGAGGCGAGGACGGGCGCGCAGCCCGTCAGTCCGCGTAGATCAGCTCGCGAACGGCGGCGATCTCGCGGCGCAGCTCGTCGTTGCCGGCCGATTCGCGGGTGATCTTGTCGCAGGCGTGGAGCACGGTGGAATGGTCCCGGTTGCCGAGCTCGGCGCCGATGCGCAGCAGCGAGACGTCGGTCTCCTCGCGCATCAGGAACATTGCGATCTGGCGGGGGACCACGATCGCCTTGTCGCGCTTCTGACCGCGGAGCTGCTCCAGGGCCACGCCGTAATACTCGGACACGGCCTTGGCGATGCGCTCAGGCGTGATCTGGCGCTTCTTCGGGTTGTAGAGCACGTTGGAGAGCACGGCCTGGGCGAGCTCGATGGAGATCGGCATGGCGCCCATCGACGCGTACGCCACGATCCGGTTCAGCGCGCCCTCGAGCTCCCGGATGTTCGAGACGACCTTGCGGGCGATGAACTCGATGACATCCGACGAGATCGGCACGGCGCCTTCCTCGGCCTTCGCCCGGAGGATCGCGATGCGGGTCTCGAGGTCCGGCGCGGTGAGATCCGCGATGAGCCCCCATTCGAAGCGGGAGCGCAGCCGCTCCTCGAGGGTCAGGATCGCCTTGGGCGGCCGGTCGGAGCTCAGCACGATCTGCTTGCCGTCCTCGTGGATGGCGTTGAACGTGTGGAAGAACTCCTCCTGGGTCCGTTCCTTGTCGGCGATGAACTGGATGTCGTCGATCAGGAGGAGGTCGATCCGGCGGTAGCGGTTGCGGAACTCGTCGATCTTGCCCTGCTGGATCGAGGTGATGAACTCGTTCGTGAACTTCTCCGAGGTGGCGTACACGACGCGCTTCCGCGGGAACTTCGCCATCACCTGGTTGCCGATCGCGTGCATCAGGTGCGTCTTGCCGAGGCCGACGCCGCCGTACAGGAACAGCGGGTTGTAGGCGTGGCCGGGGCGCTCCGCGACCGACAGGCTGGCGGCGTGCGCGAGGCGGTTCGCCGAGCCGACGATGAAGTTCGAGAACGTGTAGCGCGGGTTGATGTTGGTGGCGCCACCCTCGCCCCCGACCCGGGTCGGCTCGACGCGAACCTGCGGCACGGGTGCCGGCGCGGACGAGCGCATGGGCGGCGCGTCGGCGGGACGTGCCGCGAATCCCGGGCCGACCGCCACGGGCGCGCCGGCAGCGCGGCCGTCGGGCGTGTCGACGGCAGTGTCGGTGCCGGCGCCGTCCTCGGCTCCCGGCTCGGTCGCGCCGACGACGAAATCGACCTGGACGCCGTACCCGACGATCCTGCCGAGCGTCTGGGAGATCAGCGAGCGATAGCGGCTCTCGAGCCAGTCCTTGGCGAAGCCGTTGGGCACCGAGATCCGGAACCGCGTGTCGTCGACCTCGACGAGCGCGGTGTCGCGCAGCCATGTCTCGAAGTTGGCGGGCGAGAGGGTGACCTGCAGCTCGCCGAGGGCCGCGCGCCAGACCTGCTTGGCATCCATGGGTCGATGGAAACTCTCGTTCGGGGGGACGATGTGGGCAGGGAACAGCGGAGCCGCGAGCGGAGCCGGAGAAAGGGCGAGGAGCGCGGTGATGGACGTGCTGCCGAGGGCTCGGACGGGGCGAGTCGGGCCGGTCACCGAGGCTTCGGGTGGCGAAACATAGCACCGGCACCCGCGACCCCGCAAGGCGATTCAGCGATACTCCCTGGGAGTATCGGGGCGCGGCGGACGTGCCGCTTGGGCCGCGGCCGCAGGGGCGGCCCGGGGCTGCCGCCGGCCGGCCGGACGACCCGGCACGTTTGACGCTGCCGATCCGCTCGACCTATCATCCGCCGGACGACGAACGCGCCACGCCCCGTGCGGGCGTCCGGCGCGTTTGCGTGCCTTCAGGGGTCGATGACGGACCAGCCCCGAGGCCGGATGGAGAGGACCCCGAGCAGGCACGATGAAGCAGACCTACCAGCCCAAGAAGCGCCACCGCGCCAAGGAACACGGCTTCCGCGCCCGTATGAAGACGACGGGCGGACGCCGCGTCCTGGCGGCGCGCCGGGCTCGCGGTCGCAAGCGCCTGTCGGCCTGACGGCCGAGCGCGGCACACGGCCGCGACTCGTGATGCTTTCCCGCCCGCAGGACTTCGCGGCGCTCCAGGAGCGCGGGACGATCAGATCGCACCCGCTGCTGGCCGCCAGGATCCTGCGGACCGATCTCGGGACGACACGTTTCGGCTTCGCGACGGGACGAGCCCTCGGCTCGGCCGTCGTGCGGAACCGCGTTCGGCGGCGACTCCGGGAGGCGATCCGGTCGATGCAGCCGTCGTTGCGACCGGGCTGGGACGTGCTGGTGATCGCCCGGCCGGCGATCGTCGGGGCAGACCTCGGGGCGATCGGCACGGCCCTCGGCCGGCTGCTCGCTCGAGGAGGCGTGATGGCCGAGCCGCGGGGCGACAGAAACATGGGAGAAGGGTGACGCAGGTCGGGATCCTGGGACGCGCCGGCATCGTGCTGATTCACGCGTACCGATTCCTGTTCCAGTGGCTGCCCTCGAGCTGCCGGTACGAGCCGACCTGCTCCCGCTACACCGAGCAGGCCATCGAGCAGTACGGCCTCATCCGTGGCTCGGTGATGGGTGCCAAGCGCATCGCCCGCTGCCATCCCGGCCACCCCGGCGGCTACGACCCGGTTCGATGACGACCACTGACCGACGACGGGCCGGCGCTCGCCGCCGCACGAACCTCGTGCGCGTGATCCTTGCCGTCGCCGCGATCGCCGCGATCGTGCTGCTCGTTGCGGCGTGCACCCCCATCGAGCCCTCCGCGGCTCCGGGCGCCTCTGTTCTTCCCGGCGCCTCCGCCGTTGCCGGCGCGACGGCCGGCCCCAGCGCGACCCCGCTCGTGACGCCCGCGCCGACGCCGGTGATCGTCGCCCCGGCGCCGATCAAGGCCGATCCGGTCAGCCTGCTGACGGCGCTCTTCAACCCGATCTTCCAGGCCTTCCTGTTGCTCATGGTCGGGCTACACCAGTTCACCGGCTTCGACATGGGCATCGCGATCATCCTCACGACGCTGATCGTGCGGACCGCGATGGTCCCGCTGATGCGCCGGCAGATGGTCTCCATGCGCCGCCTGCAGGCCGTCGGGCCCGAGGTCAAGGCGATCCAGCAGAAGTTCAAGAACGACCGCGTCAAGGTGCAGCAGGCCACGATGGCGCTGTACAAGGAGCGCGGCATCAGCCAGGCAGGCTGCCTCGTCGCCCTCGTCCCGCTGTTCCTGCTCCTGCCGATGTACCAGGTGGTCCGCGAGGGCCTCACCGCGACGGACCTCACGGAGTCGCTCAAGGTCTTCGGCCTCCAGCTGGTGCCCCTGACCTGTCCGCCCCCACAGCCCATCCTGGATGCGGCCGGGGCCGTCACGGGCTTCAAGCCGTGCATCGACTCGGTGATCCCGTGGCTCGGCGGCATCGATGCCGCGGGCCATGGCGGCATCATCCCCTTCGGCTTCACCCTGCCGCTGCTGATCGTGCAGCTGACCGGCATCTCGGTCTTCGCGATCGTGTACCTGATCCTGCAGCTCGCGGCCTCGCGCATGGCCCTGCCGGCCCACAACCCGGACGTGGTGCTCGACCAGAACCAGCGGACCCAGCGCACGATGGCGCTGTACCTGCCGTTCATCACGCTGCTGTACTCCAACCTGATCCCGGTCGGCGTCTTCCTCTACCTGATCGTGTCGACGCTGTACCAGATCGTCCAGCAGTTCCTGACCACCGGCTGGGGCGGGATGTTCCCGCTCTTCGGCCGGACCCCGGCGTTTGCCGTGGACCACACCCCGCGCTTCCCGGTCGCCATGCCCACGGCGGCCGCACCCACCTCGCGTCCGGCGGGAGCGCCGGCCGGGCCAACCCCTGAGCGGTCGGCCATCGACCGGACAGCGTCGGCGAACGCAACGATTCGCCAGCGCGGTCGACAAGGCCGGCGAGGGAGACGTCGATGAGCACGAGCGCCTATCGCGAGTTCACCGGCAAGTCCGTCGAGGAGGCCCTGCGCATCGCGCGCGAGGACTTCGGCGTCGGGCTCGACGGCCTCGATTTCGAGATCCTGACCCCCGGCAGCCGAGGCGTCCTCGGCATGGGCGCGGAGCCGGCGCGCATCCTGGCCGCCCCGCGGTCCGAGCTCGGTGGCGCTGCCCCGAAGCTGGAGGCTGCTGCGTCGCGCCCGCTTCCGCCTCCGCCGCCGCGTGACCGCGAGGACGACGACCGTCCCCGCCGAGCGTTTGGCGATCGCGATCGTGGTGGATTCGGCGGCGATCGCGATCGAGACCGTGGCTTCGGTGGCGATCGTGGCCCGCGCCGCGACGATCGTGGCCCGCGCCGCGAGGGCGGTTTCGGTGGTGGCGACCGCGATCGCGGTCCGCGTCGTGACGACCGCGGTGGCGGCTGGCGCGGCGATGCCCCACGTCCGGCAGGCGATGCCCCACGGCTGGCAAGTGACGCCGGCCCGGCCGAGGCGCGACCGCGCGACGACCGACCGCGCGACGACCGACCGCGCGACGACCGGCCCCCACGTCGTGACGATCGTGGTGGCGGCTACGGCGATCGCGATCGCGGGCCACGCCGCTTCGACGATCGACCGCGCCGCGCGAGCGCGGACCTGACCGAGGGCGAGGCGGCCGAGGTGGCCGCGGCTCGTGGCTCGGTCGCGGCAGAGCGAGCCGAGCTGGAGGCCGCCGAGGCGTCGCCCGAGGCGCTCGCTGCCGGCAAGGTCATCCTCGAGCAGCTGCTGGCCCATATCGGCTTCGCCGCCCGCGTGGACGTGCAGACCGGCGAGACGAGCCGGCTGAACGTGATCGGCGACGAGACCGAGCGCGAAGAGCTCGGCGCCCTCATCGGGCGCAAGGGCGAGCGCCTCTCGGCCCTGCAGCACCTCGTGAACCTGATGCTGTCCCGCCAGATGGGGACCTGGACCCGCGTCCTGGTCGACGTCGAG
>DASSHR010000165.1:0-2635 GCA_035692745.1 Candidatus Limnocylindrales bacterium
GTGGCGGCCATGACCCCGACGGTCAGCGCGTCGACCGGCGGCGCCTCCGGGTGGTATTGCGGGAGCTTGGCGAGGTACGTCGCGAGCATCGCGCCCGTCAGGCCGGTGCTGAAGCGGAGCGTGAACGTGCCCGCGAGCACGGACCACAGCGATCGATCCATCGCCGAAAAGCGTAGCGGGCGGCTGCCGCCCGGCGCCCTGCAGGCCCGCGAACGCCGTCGCTCGACCCGTATCATCCCCGCACCGCCGAGCGCGGCAAGGAGGAGGGCTACCCGTGGGCCGAGTTGCCATCGTCACCGACTCCGCGTCCGACATGGATCCGGCGAGGGCAGCCTCGCTCGGGATCTCGATCGTGCCCCTGCTGGTCTCGTTCGGGAACGACACGTACTCGGCAGGACTGGACATGGACCGGGAGCAGTTCTGGGCCAAGGTCACGACGCCCGGCACGCCGATCGCGACCACCGCGGCATGCAGTCCGGGCACGTTCCAGATCGCGTACCAGAAGGCCTTCGACGAGGGCGCCGACGCGATCGTCTCGGTCCACGTCGCCGATGCCTTGTCGGGCACGCTGAAGGCGGCCCGAGTCGCGAAGCAGTCGTTCGGTGACCGGGAGATCCACCTCGTCGACTCGCAGTCGGCGTCGATGGGCGAAGGCATGCTCGCCGAGCTCGGCGTCGCGATGGCCAACGCGGGCGCCTCGGCCGGTGACATCGCCGCGACGCTGGAGCGCCGCCGCGCCGACCTGCAGGTCTACCTGGCGCTCGAGACCCTCGAGTACCTCAAGCGCGGCGGACGCATCAGCGGCGCCCAGGCCGCGATCGGGACGCTCCTCTCCGTCAAGCCGATCATCGAGATCAAGGACAGCAAGGTCGAGACGACGGATCGCGTTCGGACGCGCGGCAAGGCGCGCGAGCGCGTGATCGAGCTGTTCGCCGTTCGACCGATGGAGCGCCTGTCGGTGCTGCACACGACCAACGCGGACGTCGAATCGTTCGCCGCCGCCCTGACCGCGCGGATCCCGGGCGGCATCGACCCCTCGAAGGTCACCATCGATCTCGTCGGACCATCGGTCGGTCCGCACCTCGGCCCCGGCTGCGTCGGCGGCGTCGCGCTGTACACGGAGGATTCGCGGCCGGAGGAGTCGCGGCCGGAGGAGTCGCGGCCGCCGAACGCCTGACACGCGGCCCGGCGGATCGGGACGTTCGGCCCGTCGGATGGGCCGAAGGTTGCGGTACGGTTGCGGCACGGTTGCGAGCGCAGGCCGGCGATCCCGCCGCGCCGCTATACTCGCGGACCGAGATGGCCCGAGGCGGATCACCATGCCTACCGTCGTCCCACGCACCGAGGAACTCGACACACCCATGACCACCGAGAAGGCCGCGGACAAGCCGGCGGCTGCCCCCCACATCAATCCGTGGCAGGTCGCGCAGCAGCAGTTCGACCTCGCCGCCGAGCATCTGAACCTCGATGAGGGCATGCGCCGCGTCCTGCGCGAGCCGCGCCGCGAGCTGACGGTCCACTTCCCCGTGAAGATGGACGACGGCTCGGTCCGGGTGTTCACCGGCTACCGCGTCCAGCACAACCTCGGTCGCGGGCCGGCCAAGGGCGGCATCCGCTACCACCAGGACGTCAGCATCGACGAGGTGAAGGCCCTCGCGATGTGGATGACCTGGAAGTGCGCGGTCGTCGGCATCCCGTACGGCGGCGGCAAAGGCGGCGTCATCGTCGACCCGAAGAAGCTCTCGACCAAGGAGCTCGAGGCCCTCAGCCGCCGGTTCTTCACCGAGATCGAGGTCCTCATCGGACCCGAGAAGGACATCCCGGCGCCGGACGTCAACACGAACGGCCAGATCATGGCCTGGTTCATGGACACCTACTCCATGCACGCGGGCTACACCGTCCCGGGCGTCGTCACCGGCAAGCCGATCTCGCTCGGCGGCTCCGAGGGCCGCAATGAGGCCACCGCCCGCGGCACGGTGTTCTGCATCGTCGAGGCCTCGCGCCATCTCGGGATCGAGCTCCCGAAGGCGACGGTCGCCATCCAGGGCTTCGGCAACGCCGGCTCGATCGCCGCGCAGCTGATGGTCCAGGAGAAGGCCACGGTCGTTGCCGTCTCCGATTCGACCGGCGGCATCCACAACCCGAACGGGCTCGAGATCAACAAGGTCATCGCCTGGAAGCAGGAGCACGGCACGGTCCAGGGCTTCCCCGGCGCGAAGGACATCACCAACGCCCAGGTGCTCGAGGTCCAGTGCGACATCCTGATCCCGGCGGCGCTCGAGAACCAGATCTCGGCTCGCAACGCGGACAACGTGAAGGCGCGCCTGGTCGCGGAAGCCGCGAACGGCCCGACGACCCCCGAGGCCGACGAGATCTTCTGGAAGAAGGGGATCTTCCTGATCCCGGACATCCTGTGCAACGCCGGTGGCGTCACGGTGTCCTACTTCGAGTGGGTCCAGGACCTCAACCGCGATCACTGGACCGAGGAAGAGGTCAACGACAAGCTCAAGACGATCATGGTCCGCTCCTTCCAGGAGACGCTCGCCATCGCTCGCCGCGAGCAGTGCTACATGCGCACCGCGGCCTACCTGCTGGCGGTCCAGCGCGTCGCCGACGCCACGCAGCTGCGCGGCCT
>DASSHR010000166.1:0-2006 GCA_035692745.1 Candidatus Limnocylindrales bacterium
CTCGCGCGCGGCCCGCGCATCGTGGCGATCGGCGGCGGGACGGGCCTGTCGACGCTGCTGCGCGGCCTCAAGGAGCACTCCGCAAACATCACCGCGATCGTCACGGTCGCGGACGACGGCGGTTCCTCGGGCGCGCTCCGGGAGGAGCTCGGCATTCCGCCGGTCGGCGACATCCGGGCGTGCATCGCGGCGCTCGCAGACGCGGAGCCGCTCATGAGCGAGCTGCTCGGCTACCGGTTCCCGGGCTTCCAGCGCGGCGCGAGCGGCCTGGTGGAGACAGAGCCCGGTGCGCTGGGCGGTCACGCTGTCGGGAACCTGCTGCTGGCGGCGCTCACGGCGCTCGAGGATGGTGACTTCGAGGAAGGCGTCCGACGCATGAACCGCGTGCTCGCCGTGCGCGGGCAGGTCGTTCCGGCGTCCGCGACGCCGATCACGCTCGTTGCGCGAACCACGGCCGGCGAGACGGTCCGCGGGCAGTCGACAGTCATGCGCACGACCGGCATCGAGCGCGTCTGGGTGGAGCCTGCCGAGCCGCGCGCCTCGGAGGATGCGATCGCCGCCATCGCCCAGGCCGACATCATCGTCCTCGGCCCAGGCAGCCTGTACACGAGCGTCCTGCCGGTCCTGTTGATCCCGGCCATCCGGGATGCCGTCGCCGCCGCGACCGGGGTCCGCATCTACGCCTGCAACGTCGCCGGGCAGGTCGGCGAGACGGAGGGCTTCGATCTCGCGCAGCACGTCGAGGCGCTCATCGCGCATACCCGGCCCGCGATCATCGACCTGGTCCTCGCCAACAACCGCTTCGGGGACCACCACGATGACGGCACCGCATGGCCGGACGACGCGGTCCAGATTCGGTGGCCGCCCGCCGTGGAACCCGTGCCGCATCTCGTCACGGAGGCCGTCGCGAGCACCGTGGACCCGCATCACCACGATCCCGAGCGCCTGGCCGAGGCCATCCTGCGCACCGCGGAGCGCGCGGGCCCTGCCCTGCGCCGCGAGCGGATGGCCCGCATCGCCTGAGCCGGAGGGCCACGCCATCGCCGGCGCCGATCGGGATCTCGTCCTCGCGCTGCGTGCCGAGCTCGCCGCGATCGATCCGTCACGCGACTGCGACCGGGAGGCGGAGCAGGCCGGCCTCGAACCCGGGACGCGCTGGCGCGATGCGACGCTGGCCCGCCTGGCAGTCCGCCTCGCCCGGCGCGATGGCGCACGCGAGGGCGCCGCGGCCGGGGCCGCGACCGGTGGCGCGACCGGCGCCGCGACCGGCATCGCGGCCTTCGACTGGGCTGCCCGCCCGGATCACTGCCGCATGGCATGGCTTCGAGGCCGCTTCCTCGCCCGTGGCTCGCTCAGCCTCGCGAACGGGCAGACCCACCTCGAGATCGTGGTGCCGCCCCACGAGGCGCCGGCACTCGTGGCCGGCCTCGCCGCCGCCGGCATGCCCGCCGGCTACCGGACGCGGCGGGGCATGGGCGTGCTCACCTGGAAGAGCGCCGAGCTCGTCAGCCTCGTGCTCCGGCGGATGGGTGGGGGAGGCAGCCTCCTCGAGCTCGAGGCGCGGCAGGTCGCGCGGTCCCTGCGGGGCGAGCTGAACCGGGTCCTGAACGCCGAATCCGCTAACCTCGCTCGGACGGTCAGCGCGTCCTTCCGCCAGCTCGAGGCGATCGGGGCGCTCGCCGACGACGGACGGCTGGCCGGGGAATCACACCGCGTACGCGAGGTCGCCGCGGCGCGCCGTGAGACCCCGGAAGCCACCATCGGGGAGCTCGCCGAGCGCCTGTCGCTGCATCGCTCGGCGGTCCAACGGGCACTGGAGCGCATCGAGCGGCTCGCGCGGGCATGATTCGGTCCATGCGACCGGTCATCGTTGCGGGCAACTGGAAGATGCACACCACGCCCGCCGATGCCGGCGAGCTCGCGCGTGTGATCGCGGCACGCACCCGGCTCCCGGGCGTGACCCGGGTGCTCTGTCCGCCGTTCGTCTGCCTCGCGGCGGTGCGCGA
>DASSHR010000167.1:0-11690 GCA_035692745.1 Candidatus Limnocylindrales bacterium
AGGTCGCCGAGTTCTACCGCGAGAAGGGCATCCTGACGCCCATCGACGGCCTTCGTCCCATCGAGGAGGTCGCAGCATCGCTGCTGGACGCGCTCGGCTGGGAGACGGCCTCCCAGGCGTCGTGATCACGCGGAAGTCCGCTCGCGAGATCGAGCAGATGCGGCGCGCCGGGCGCGTCGTCGCGGAGGTCCTCGCGCTGGTCGAGTCCGAGCTCAGGCCGGGTGTCACGACCGGCCATCTCGACCAGCTCGCCGAGCGCCACATCCGCAACTCGGGGGCGATTCCGTCCTTCCTGGGCTACCTCGGCGGCGGCCGGTACGGGAAGGGACCGAAGGCGTATCCCGCGAGCATCTGCATCTCGATCGACAGCGAGGTCGTCCACGGCATCCCCGGCGATCGCACGATCAAGGCCGGTTCGATCGTCTCGGTCGATACCGGAGCGATCCTCGACGGCTGGCACGGCGACGGGGCGCGGACGTTCGTGGTGGGTGACGTGTCGGACGAGGCACGCGCCCTGGTGGACACGACCCGGCTCGCGATGATGGCCGGCATCGCCGCGGCAAGGCCCGGCGGCCGCATCGGCGACATCTCGGCGGCGATCGAGGACATCGGCCTCGCGCACGGCTACGGCATCGTCCGCCCGTTCGTCGGCCACGGGATCGGCACGGAGATGCACCAGGATCCGCAGGTCCCGAACTACCGGACCGGCTCGCGCGGTCCCGTCCTCGAGCCGGGCACGTGCCTGGCGATCGAGCCGATGTTCACGCTGGGCGACGGTGACGTGTACGTCGAGGCCGACAACTGGACGGTCGCGACCCAGGATGACGCCCTGGCCGCCCACTTCGAGCACACCATCGCGATCACCGAGTCCGGGCCGCAGATCCTCACCACCGTCTGACCGCGACCTGGGTCGTGGTTGCCACGAACTGACCATTTCTGCTACGCTGCGCGTTCGTGTGTCGGCCCGGCCCGGGCCGGCATTCAATGTGAGAAAGGGACCCAGCACCGCCCGTGGCGAAACGAGATGCGATCGAGGTCGAGGGAACGGTCGTCGAACCGCTCCCCAACACCATGTTCGCGATTGAGCTGGAGAACGGGCACCGCGTGCTGGCGCATATCTCCGGAAAGCTTCGGATGAACTTCATCCGGATCCTGCCCGGCGACCGCGTCCGGGTCGAGCTCTCACCCTATGACCTGACCCGCGGTCGGATCACGTACCGACTGAAGTAGCAACTGGAGCTGGCCGCCCGGATGGACGGCCTCGAGCGACGAGGAAACGTTGAAAGTCAGAGCCTCCATCAAGGCCCGCTGCGACAACTGCAAAGTCATCCGGCGTCACGGCACCGTGATGGTCATCTGCACCAACCCGAAGCACAAGCAGCGGCAGGGGTAGCGGACCGATGGCACGCATCGCAGGCATCGACATCCCCCGCGAGAAGCGGGTCGAGGTCGCGCTGACCTACATCTACGGCATCGGGCTTCCGACGGCCCAGAAGATCCTCGTCCAGACGAGCGTGAACGCCGACACCCGCGTTCGGGACCTCACCGAGGACCAGGTCAACCGGCTTCGCGAGGTCATCGATCGGCGCTACAAGGTCGAGGGCGACCTGCGCCGCGAGGTCTCGCTCAACGTCAAGCGACTCCAGGAGATCGGCTCGTATCGCGGCCTCCGCCATCGGCGGAACCTGCCCGTGCGCGGGCAGCGAACCAAGACCAATGCGCGCCAGCGGCGCGGTCCGAAGCGCACGGTTGGCGCTCGGAAGAAGGCCACGAAGTAGGGGCGGGGTAGCGAACCGACATGGCTGAGCGCAAGAAGGCAGTCAAGACGCGGCGACGCGAGAAGAAGAACGTGCCCGTGGGCCACGTTCACGTTCAGGCGTCGTTCAACAACACGATCATCACGATCACCGACCTCGGCGGTGCGGTCGTGAGCTGGGGCTCGGCCGGCGTGGCCGGGTTCAAAGGCTCGCGCAAGAGCACCCCGTACGCCGCCGCGCTCTCGGCCGAGCTGGCCGCGCGCAAGGCGATGGAGCACGGGATGCGCCAGGTCGAGGTCTTCGTCAAGGGCCCGGGCGCGGGGCGCGAGCAGGCGATCCGCTCGCTCCAATCCGCCGGGCTGGAGGTCTCCGCCATCACCGACGTCACGCCCATCCCGCACAACGGCTGCCGCCCGCCCAAGCGGCGCAGGGTCTGAGCGATGGCCCGCTACACCGAGTCCGTCTGCCGCCTGTGCCGTCGTGAGGGCGCGAAGCTCTTCCTGAAGGGCACCCGCTGCTACACGAAGAAGTGCTCGTTCGAGCGCCGGCCCACCCCGCCCGGCCAGCACGGCGTCCGCCGTCGCAAGATGGGCGAGTACGGGATCCAGCTGCGCGAGAAGCAGAAGGTGCGCCGCGTGTACGGCGTCCTCGAGCGCCAGTTCCGCAACTACTACAACGAGGCCGAGAGCCACACCGGCGTGACCGGCGAGGCCCTCCTTCAGCTGCTCGAGACCCGTCTCGACAACGTGGTCTTCCGGCTCGGCTTCGCGAGCTCTCGCGCACAGGCGCGTCAGCTCGTGGCCCATCGCCACTTCGCGGTCAACGGCACGCCCACCAACGTGGCGTCGTACGCGATGCGGCCGGGCGACCGGGTCGAGGTCCGCGAGAGCCACCGCTCCCGCGAGCCGTTCAAGATCGTCAAGGAGACGCTCAAGGGCCACCAGGCTCCCGAGTGGCTGTCCCTGGACGCCGCGAAGCTCGCGGGCTCCGTTTCCACCCTGCCCCGCCGCGACCAGATGCCGCTCGACCTGTCCGAGCAGCTCGTGGTCGAGTACTACTCGAGGTAACCCGCCGACATGATCGAACTCGAAACCCCGCAGATCGAGCCCGTCGAGGAAGTCGGCACGTACGCCAAGTACGAGGTCGGGCCTCTGCAGGCCGGCTACGGCGTCACCCTCGGCAACGCGCTCCGGCGCGTGCTTCTCTCGTCGCTCGAGGGCGCCGCGGTGACCTCGCTCCAGATCCGCGACGTCTACCAGGAGTTCTCGACGATCCCGGGCGTCAAGGAAGACGTCACCCAGATCGTCCTGAACGTCAAGAAGCTGCGCATGAAGAGCTTCGCCACGCATCCGGTCCAGCTCCGGCTCACGAAGAGCGGCGCCGGTCCGGTGCTCGCGGCGGACGTCATGGAGTCGGCGGACGTCGAGATCGTGAACCGCGACCTCGTGCTCATGACGCTCGACTCGGATGACGTGACGATCGACATGGACATGACCGTCGAGCGCGGCGTCGGCTATCTCGGCGTGGAGCGCACGGAGGCGCTGCCGATCGGGGTGATCGCGGTCGACGCGATCTTCACCCCGGTTCGCAAGGTCAACTACTGGGTCGAGAGCACCCGCGTCGGCCAGGTCACGAACTTCGACAAGCTGACGATCGAGATCGAGACCGACGGCACGATCGGGCCCGAGGAGGCGCTCAGCCGCGCCGCTTCGATCCTGATCGAGCAGTTCCGTCCGTTCGTGACGATCGGCCAGGCGGCGATGAACGTGGATCGCGCGGCGGCGGGCATCCCGCAGCTGCCGCCGAACATGCTCGACATGCCCATCGAGGAGCTCGACCTCCCGATGCGCGCGTACAACTCCCTCAAGCGCAACAACATCGTCAAGGTCGGGCAGCTCCTCCAGCTCAAGGACGAGGACCTGCTCCGCATGCGCAACTTCGGCAAGAAGTCGCTCGACGAGATGAAGGAGCGGCTGCGCATGCGCGGCTTCATCCTCCCCGAGACGGAGCCCTCCGAGTTCGACGGCGACGAGGCCGACGACGAGGCGACGTTCGAGGACGAGGACGAGGCGTAACCGATGGCCTCCCATGGCATCGACGGCCGCAAGCTCGGTCGCAAGATGGGTCCGCGCCTCGCCCTCTACAAGAACCTGACGGTGTCGATCCTGCGCTATGAGCGCGTGAAGACGACCGAGGCGAAGGCCAAGGAAGTCCAGGGCCGCGTCGAGAAGGCGATCACGCTCGCCAAGCGGGGCGACCTGTCGGCCCGCCGCACGATCGTGGCGCAGTTCCCGAACGAGCCGCTCGTCGTGACGAAGCTGTTCGACGAGATCGCGCCCAAGTACAGCGACCGAACCTCTGGGTACACCCGGATCGTGAAGCTCGGCCCCCGGGCCGGCGACGCGGCGGAGATCGTCCAGATCGAACTGGTGTAGGCATGCCCGAGAGGGCAGCACGTGGGCGGGCCGGACAACGGTTCAGGGCCACGGTTGAATATGACGGCACGGAGTTCTCGGGCTTCCAGATCCAAGTGGGAGCCCGGACTGTCCAGGGAGAGCTCGAGGCCGCGCTGGCCCGCCTGACCGGTGGGAATCGCCAGCCGGTCCAGGGCGCGGGACGGACCGACGCCGGGGTGCACGCAGCGGGCCAGGTGATCGCATTCACCTACCCGGGCGGGCTCTCGGTCGAGGCCCTGACGGATGCGCTCAACGGGACGCTGCCACCGGATGTCGCGGTTCGCGACCTTCGCGCAGTGCCCGAGGGCTACAACCCCCGCTACGCGGCCCGCTACCGGGAGTACCGGTATTCCATCTGGAACGGACCGCGCAGCCCGCTTCGAGAGCGCACGGCGCTCTGGGTGCGGACACCACTGGACAGCGCCGCGATGGCAGGAGCCGCATCGGCCTTCGAGGGCCGCCACGACTTCAGCGCCTTCGGCGGGGCCGATCCGCAGCCGGTCCGGACCGTGCATCGGCTCCGGGTCCGGCGGGTGGGTGCGGCGATCGAGATCGACGTGCGGGCCGATGCCTTCCTGCGGGGCATGGTGCGACGGATCGTCGCCACCCTGTTGGCAGTGGGCAAGGGCCAGCTGGAGCCGGCCGCGGTGCCGGGGCTCCTGGCGGCGCGAACGCCGGCCCTTCGCGGGGCCGCGGCGCCGGCTCGGGGGCTGTGCCTCCGGCGGGTCGCCCTCGGGCGACGGCAGCAACGAACGCAACGGACAGACCTGGGACACGAGGAATGATGAACGACAAGACGTACACGATGCGGGAAGGCGACATCGAGCGCCGCTGGTTCGTCGTCGATGCGACGGACGAGACGCTCGGCCGCCTCGCCACGCGTGTCGCGCGTGTCCTCGCCGGCAAGCACAAGCCGACCTGGTCGCCGAACCTCGACGGTGGCGATCACGTGATCGTGCTGAACGCGAAGAAGATCTCGGTGTCGGCGGCGAAGCTGGAGACCAAGTCCTACCAGCGCCACAGCGGCCACCCCCAGGGCTTCAAGGAAGAGTCGCTCGGCAAGCTCCTCGAGCGCCGGCCCGAGGAGGTCGTCCGCCGCGCGGTGAAGGGCATGCTGCCGCACACCCGCCTCGGCACCCAGCAGCTGCGCAAGCTGAAGATCTACGCCGGCTCCGACCATCCCCATCAGGCGCAGCAGCCTGAGCCGCTCGTCTGACGGAGGACCTGACCTGATGCCCGCTACCCAGACCTTCAACAGCGGAACCGGCCGGCGGAAGACCGCCGTCGCCCGCGTCCGGCTGCTGCCGGGCGAGGGTGAGATGGTGATCAACGGCCGGACGTTCGTCGAGCACTTCGGTGCCGCGATCGACGAGGCCGAGGTCCGGATGCCGTTCCGGGTCACGAACACGGACGGCAAGTACAACGCGATGATCAAGGTCGAGGGCGGCGGCGTGAACGGCCAGGCCGGCGCTGTTCGCCACGGCATCGCACGCGCCCTGCTCGAGATCGACGAGGGCAATCGCATTGCCCTGCGTCAGGCCGGGTTCCTCAGCCGCGATCCGCGGATGAAGGAGCGCAAGAAGTACGGCCTCAAGCGCGCCCGCAAGGCGCCGCAGTACACCAAGCGCTAGTCGGCGCAGTACCCCCGGCGGTAGCCGCTCGGCGGCACGCCGCGGTAGGCTCCCGGGCGTGACGAGCCCGCTCTTCGACCAGTACAAGGACGCCCTCCGGCGCGGGCACGTCGCCGCCCTCGCCGGCGATCTCGACGACGCGCTCGACGCGTACCGCGAGGCGGCCCGGCTCGTTCCGGAGCGCACGCTGCCGATCGCCAGCCAGGGCACGGTGCTGCACCGGATGGATCGCTGGGCCGAGGCAGCGGACGCGTTCGATCTCGCGCTCCAGATGGCGCCGGACGACGAGTCGGCCCTGCGGGCGCGCGCCCGAGCCAGGGACGAGCGGGGCCTGCGGTCGGGCGCTGCGGCGGACTACGAGCGGCTCGCGTTCGTGCTCGACATCGCCGGTCGCGCGCCCGATGCAGCCGAGGCGGCGCGCAGGGCGGCCCGGCTCGAGCCATCGCCCGCGCGGGATGCCCTCGCGGACCGCCTGCAGCTCGCGGCCGCCCAGCAGGCGGACCTCCAGCCCGCCCTCGCCCCGCGGTCCTTCGGTGGCATCCAGGTCGCGGAGCTCGACGTCGACGAGGACGACGCGGCATCGACGGCCGACGAGCTCGACGAGCCCGCGCCCGATGACGATCTGATCGACGAGCCCCAGGCAACGCAGGCGTCCCTCGCGCTCGCGGCACGGATCGCGGAGCTCGGCACGCAGCCGAAATGGGTCGACATGGACGGGCGCTCGATCGGCGAGGACGGCGGTGTCTGGCCCGCGATCGACCTTCCGTCGATGCCCGACGAGCTCGTCGAGGGTCCCCGCCCGGATCCCGAGACCCTGCTTGCCGTCGCCGTGGACCTGCTGGAATCGGGCGACGTCCAGAGCGCGCGCGATCTGATGCTGACCGCGGTGATGGTCCATCGGGAGGAAGGTCGGGTCGATGCGGCGATCGAGATCTGCCTTCGGCTGCTCGCCGCGGCTCCCGGCGACCCGAAGGTGCACCTCGCGATCGCGAACCTGCAGCTCGACCGCGGCTGGACGGCGGTCGCCACCGAGAAGATCGAGCTGCTGAAGCGGCTCACGGCGCTGACGGGCGACACCCAGGCCGAGGCGGACGTCCATTACCTCGCGTCCGAGCGCCTCCGCGAGGGCCTCCCGACCTAGGCAGCGGCAGGTTTCCCCGATCGGCGGCGGCCCTCCGAAGGCCGGGGCCGGGGAACCTGCGCGGTACACTCCCGGGGCATGCCGCAGCTCCTCGCGTCGATCCTGGACCAGGTCCGGCTGCCGCAGACCCTCCTGGACATCGGGATCACGGCGCTCCTCATCTACTGGCTCTTCAGCCTCATCCGGGGCACGAGCGCGGTTCGACTCGTCATCGGCGTGACGGTCCTGTTCCTCGTCTACTTCACCGCCCGGGTCTTCTCGCTGAAGCTGCTCACCCAGATCCTCGAGACCGGTGCCGTCGTCGGCCTGTTCGCCCTCGTGGTCGTGTTCCAGCCGGAGCTGCGGCGCGCGCTGGACCGCATCGGGCGCGTGGGCTCGCTCGCGTGGCTCGTGTCGCCCGAGGATCGAACCGCGGAGATGGTCGCGACGGAGGTGGCGCGCGCCGCCGCTGCGCTGTCCGCCGAGGGCCACGGAGCGCTGATCGTGATCGAGCGGGAGACCGGGCTCGAGCAGATCGCCGAGAGTGGCGTGATGATCCATGGCGACCTCACCGCAGACCTGCTCCGGACGATCTTCTCGCCGAAGTCGCCACTCCATGACGGCGCGGTGATCGTGCGCGGCTCGCGGATCGTCGCGGCCGGGGCCGTGCTGCCGCTCGGTGAGACGACGATCCATGCAGAGCGGTTCGGGACGCGACACCGCGCGGCACTCGGCACGACCGAGCAGACCGACGCCATCGTCGTCGTCGTCTCCGAGGAGAACGGCCACGTCAGCCTGGTGCAGCGGGCCCGGATCGTGCGCAACCTCAACGAGGCCCAGCTCGCCCGCGCACTGCGCGGCGTGCTCGAGCCAAACGCGGACCGCACGCGACTGCGCATCCCGACCGGCCCGGGTGGCCGGTCCGCGCGGCTGCCCGATCTCGGGCGCGCGATGCGCAACGGCCGCCTCGCGGGGGCACGCGCGCGGCCGAGCGAGCCGCTGCCGCCCTCGGAGCCGATGATCGCGGACCCGGTACCGACGAACGGCACGGAACCGCGCGACACGAATGACGGCGTCGAGACGACCGGGGCGACTGCACAGGCGGGGCCGCCGGCTGGACCGCCGGCTGGGCCGCGGCGCCGCCCGAAGGTGCCCGCGGGCGGTCGGGGGCCCGGCGCATGACCCGCTATCTCCGCTTCCTCGTCCACAACTGGCCGCTGAAGCTGGCGGCCATCGGCCTGGCCTCGTTGCTGTACGGCGGGCTCGTGCTGTCGCAGACGACCCAGACCTTCCCCGGCAACGTGCCGATCGAGCTCGCCAACGCGCCCAGCGACGTCGTGGTCCTGTCGCCCCCCGGCTTCGTGACGAGGGTCCAGTACGTCGCTCCGACGGACCTCGGCCTGCGCATCAACGCGGACGCGTTTCGCGCCACGGTGGATCTCGCGGGCGTCCAGGCGACGGGCGGTCGGGTGACCCTCAACCTCGCGGTCGATGCCGTGGACCCGCGCATCCAGGTGCTCGACTTCGAGCCGCGGGCGATCGTCCTGACGGTCGATCACGTGGGCTCCGCGACGGTGCCGGTCAAGGCGGTGCTGGGCCCGATCCCGTCCAGCCTCGACATCGGCGAACCCGTCGTCGATGCGACCACTGCCACGGTCACCGGGCCGCAGTCGGTCATCGCGAAGGTTGCCGAGGTGCAGGCGAACGTGGTGGTGGACGCGTCCGGCATCGACGTCAACCAGCTCGTGACCCTGGTGCCGGTCGACGCGAACGGCAACAAGCTCGATCTCGTCGACGTGGAGCCGGCGCAGGTGCGCGTGAAGGTCCCCGTGTTCACGGACCGCCGATCGAAGACGTTGCCCGTCACCCCGAACGTCATCGGCACGCCGGCCGCAGGCTTCGAGATCGCGTCCGTCACGGTGGATCCGGCGGTCGTATCGGTCGAGGGCGACGCGAACGACCTCGCCGGGCTGGATCGAGCCGATACCCAGCCGATCTCCGTCTCGGGCGCCTCCTCGCAGGTCACGCAATCCGTCCAGCTCGGGCTCCCGGACGGGGTGCAGGCGCTCGGCACCGGCATGGTCAAGGTGACGGTGACGCTCAGGCCCGTGACCGGCACGCGGACCTTCGAAGCCGGGCTCGTCCTCGCCGGCTCGCGCCCGGACCTGTCGTACGCGCTGTCGGCCGATCACGTGCTCGTCACGATCGGCGGATCCCTCGCCGACCTCGACCGGCTCTCCGGCGTCTCGCTGACCCTCACGCTCGACGTGACCGGCCTCGAGCCGGGCACCCACACGGTTGCCGTGTCGGCGAACCTCGCCACGGGCCTGACCCTGGTGAGCGCGAGCCCCAATCCCGTGGAGGTGATCGTCTCCAGCGCCGCGAGCTCGCCCTCACCCGCGCCGTCGCCGTCGCCATCTGCGGCACCCTGACGACCCCCCCGACCACCGCCACGAGGACCTGATCCACCGTGCCACGCCTCTTCGGCACCGACGGCATCCGCGGCGTCGCCAACGTCGACCTGAAGCCGACGACGGCTTTCGCGCTCGGACGCGCCACGGCCTCCCGGCTGGTCGGGCCCGGCGGCTCGATCGTCGTGGGCCAGGACACGCGTCGCTCCGGCGACATGTTCGTGGCCGCCATCGCGGCCGGCGCGACGAGCCTTGGCGTGACGGTCAACGTGGTGGGCGTGGTGCCAACCCCGGCGCTCGCGTTCCTCGCCGCCGACGGCGCGGATGACGCGGGGATCATGGTGTCGGCGTCGCACAACCCGGCGGACGACAACGGGCTGAAGGTGCTCGATGCCGACGGCCTCAAGCTGGACGACGCGGTCGAGGACGAGCTCGAGCAGCTGATCTGGCGCACGGACGAGCTCACGGGCGCGGCGCCGGCGGCGCTCGGCACGATCGTCAACGCGCGCGAGCGACTCGAGCGCTACGTGGCCCATCGCGAAGGGCTCGCGCGATCGATCGCGGGGAGCGGGCTGCGGATCGTCGTCGATGCGGCGAACGGGTCAGCCTCGGCGGTCGCCGGCCGGATCATCGGCGCCACGGGCGCCACCGTCGAGGTCATGAACGACCGGCCGGACGGGCTGAACATCAACCTGCACTGCGGCGCCACGGATCCAGGCGCGCTGGCCGCCCGCGTGGCAGCGTCGGGCGCGGACCTCGGGTTCGCGCTCGATGGCGATGCCGACCGCTGCGTCGCCGTGGATGGCGCGGGCGAGGTGATCGATGGCGATCGGCTCATCGGCCTGCTCGCCCTCGACCGGCTGGCACGTTCGGGCGCCGATCCGGCCGATCCCGCGGTCGGGACGGTCGTGGTCTCGGTGCTCTCGAACGGCGGTCTGCAGCAGGCCGTGGAGGCAGGCGGCGGCACGGTGGTGCGGACGCCCGTCGGCGACAAGTACATCCTCGAGGGCATGCAGGTGTCCGGGGCCGGCCTCGGCGGCGAGAAGAGCGGCCACGTGATCATCCGCGAGCACACCACGTCGGGCGACGGGCTCGTCACGGCGCTCGAGGTGCTGCGTGTGGTCACCGCCGGCAGCTCGTCCCTGGCGGAGCTCGCGGCGCGGATCCCGCTCCTGCCGCAGGAGCAGCGCGCCGTCCGGGTGCGGCACAAGGAGCAGTGGGAGGGTGATCCGGTCCTCCGGCGGGCCATCGCGGACGCCGAGCGCCGCCTTGGCGCGGGGCGCGGTCGGGTGCTCGTCCGGCCCTCGGGCACGGAGCCGTCGCTCCGGGTCATGATCGAAGGCGACGACCTCGACCTCGTGCGCGAGCTGGCCGACGGTTTGTCGGCACTCGCGGACCAGCGCCTAAACTGACCGACCTCGAACGGGAGACTTCGCGAACGTGTGTGGAATCGTCGGGTATACGGGGCCGCGTGAGGCCGGGCCGATCCTCATGGAGGGCCTCCGGCGCCTCGAGTACCGCGGCTACGATTCCGCTGGCATCGCCCTCGTCGACGAGGCGGGCGAGCTGTTCGTGGAGAAGCGCGCCGGCAAGCTGAGCAACCTTGCGACGGCGATCGCGGAGCGCACGCCGCACGCGGCGGTCGGCCTCGCGCACACCCGCTGGGCGACCCACGGACGGCCGTCCGACATCAACGCCCATCCCCAGGTCGACTGCTCGGGCCGCATCACCGTGATCCACAACGGGATCATCGAGAACTTCCAGGAGCTCCGCGACGGACTGCAGGCGCGCGGCCACACGCTGGTCTCGGAAACGGACACCGAGGCGATCGCGCACCTCATCGAGGAGGCGTACGACGGCGACATCGCCGAGGCGGCGCGGGCGACGCTGCGCCAGCTGCACGGCGCGTATGCCCTCGCGATCATGCACCGCGACGAGCCCGACCGGATCGTGGGGGCGCGCAAGGACGTGCCGCTCGTGGTCGGGCTGGGGGACGGCGAGTCCTTCCTCGCCTCCGACGTGGCGGCGATCCTGGCCCACACCCGGCGCGTGATCTTCCTCGAGGAGGGCGACGTCGCCGACCTGCGACCGGGCGGCGCGGTGATCACGGACGTCGACGGGCGGCCGATGGAGCGCGTGCCGGAGACGATCGAGTGGACGGTCGAGGCCGCGGAGAAGGGCGGCTACGACACGTTCATGCTCAAGGAGATCCACGAGCAGCCGCAGGCGCTCCGGCAATCGATCACGGGTCGGATCACGCGCGCCGGGCGGATCGACGTCCCCGAGCTCGAGCCGGTCTGGGGCGCGGTGCGGGC